>JAYSWN010000187.1:0-2990 GCA_043718025.1 Pseudomonadota bacterium | reverse complement strand
CCGCCGTTATCAAGCCGTTAACCAATGAGGGGAAAATCGCGGGCAAAATGATCGACTTCCAGTAATGCCAGCCCCTCACTCTAAATATTGCCGCCAAGTCCAGCATCTGATGCGGAATCAAAGTGGCGCCGCTAATCACATTAAACAATATGTACCACTGGCTCGCGAACAGCATGAGTAAGATAGAACCCAGGTCGAGTTTCAGCCCCATCTTTAAAAAGGCAAACGTAAGCACGGGAAAAACCATGGGGGCCGGAAACGAGGCCACCACCTGCACTACCGGCTGAAGCCGACGGGTCCAAACCGGATGGGTGCCAATCCAGACCCCGACCGGCACCGTCCACAGAGCGCCAAGCAGAGTCGAAATGGTAACTCGCGCCATGGTAAAAAACGTATCGCGCAAATGAAAGGCCCAAGTCTGCCAAGTGGTGGCGGCCACCAACTTGTACATGTTGATTAGTCCATAAGCGGTGGCGACGATGCCGATCGCAATCAACAACCAGCGTCCCATGGTAATTGAAGAACGCACCACTTGCGGCGTCACCCGCCGCTCACGTGACTGGCGAATCTGTTGGTCACGTTGCTTGCGAACGGTACGACCAATGGCCTCTGAAGTTTGGTGCCAGTAATAGGGGAAATGGGAACGGGTAATCCAATTCAACACAACACTGCGCGGCGGAGCCGTTTTTGTATCGCGATCGTATTTGAAGCGGTCAGACCACACCACGAGCGGAGCCCACACGCAGCGGTCAACGACGAGAATGAGTACGAACATTACAAAAATGCCAGCAACGACGGCGTGATTGTCTCCCCTTTCGTAGGCCACCGCCATATACGAGCCCAGCCCCGGCAGACGAAAATCTTTGTCCCCCAGTGTAAACGACTCGATCACCATCAAGAAAAACCAACCGCCGGCCATCGACATCATGCTATTCCACAAAAGCCCGTTTGCAGCGTACGGCAGTTCAACCGCCCGAAGTTTTTCCCATGGAGAAAAATGAAACATGCGAGTCATCTCACGAAGTTCATTCGGCACACTTTTTAGCGACGAATAGAAGCTAAAAACCATGTTCCACCCTTGACCAGTGAAGATCATCACGATGGCGGCAAGCTCTAAGCCCACGTTGCTATGGGGAAACAGACTCACCAGCGCCAAAACCAAACCGGGCATAAACCCCAGCACCGGCACGCTTTGCAAAATATCTAGTAATGAAATGAGAATGGGCTCGGCCAGCTTGTTTTTGGCCGCGATGTAGCCGTAGCCCAGGGTGAAGAGGAGCGAAATAAAATAGCCGGCCGTCACGCGCACCAGCGAAAAAAAGGCGTAGCTAATCAACGAAACCAAATTCAGCTGAATTTCAGATTTGGCGCGAAAGGGGCCGGCCCAATCTTGGGCCACGCCCATCAAGGCATAGATAAGCGAACCCAATCCAACGAGGAGGAGAAGATCAACGGGAGAGATCAGTTGATTGAGTCGAATTCTGGCTCGATAAAACACCGCCCGATTGTCGCACGGGGAAGTGAGCCGGGGCAATCGAACTACGCTCAATGCCGCAAGATATATTGCGCTTTGCCCTAGAGTGCTAAGCCGCGGGTCACTCCACGGCTTTTTCGAACTCGGTATTTAACGGAGCCAACTTCGCGCTGGCACCCGGTAGTGACTCTAGGTCAGTTTCGGGCTTGGTTAACCCTGCGGATGGCACTTCGATACTATCGTCACCGTAGCCGGCATCGGCTTTTTCGCCGGTGGCCTCGGATTCTTTGTCTAATCTGGGCAAGTTCCAGTTGATCTCACGAATCTCTTTTTCACCACAACGAAAACGCAAAACCACTCTGATGGTCTCTAGGGCCGTATCATATTCACGAATTTCGCTTCTAATGCTGTGCAGACGGTACCCCGGCGTCAACCAATCGGAGTAAGGACCCGGGCACATCTCGGCAAGCACCCGGTCCTCATCTTCCGTTTGATTTCCCGACATACTTAGGCCACTGGTATTTCCACACTGCTCTAAAACCGCACGACGACTTTTTAACAGAGTTTCAATCGACTTCGCATTCCGCTGCCGCAACCGCTGGTCACTCAACGCATTCCACGCCACGGACTTAAACACCGAGCAGTCTCGCGCTTGTTCGTACGAGCGAAGGTGACGTGATTCCACCTGCCAATTTGATTTTGCCTGAAGAACATTGGGCACTAAAAAAAGCGCCGCCCCTACCACCCAAACTACGTGCCTCGTCCCCTTACCCCTCATCGTGCCTCCCGTGTTCCCCATAGTAGTGTAGAGCAATCGGTGCGCCAACTCTCGACAGCTGTCCAAACGTTTGACCCGTGCCGAACTTTTTTACGTTTTCTTGAACGCGCGCGTTAAGCCTTTAACTTTGCAGGGCGCATCCTGCCTAATCGTTATCCAGTGCAGAAAAAATGGGCCTGTATTCTAAAAGTGGGGTTTGAATCTGTTACCGAAACGGCGCGGCACGTTCAGATTAACGAATGTACTCAAGACGGTTCAGCTCAGAAGCTCTTCGACCGCGGTCCACTGCGCCCCGGGAATCATCCGTTTGGCCAATTGGGCCGTGGGGCATACAAAAGTGGCGGCGGCCAAGATAACCGCCCGCCCTTTTTCGTCTTTAAGACGAGCGTCCACCCTAAATCGATTGCCCTCACGAGACACCACGCGAGCCTCGCAGACGAAGCTTTTGCCGCTTTCGACCGGCATCCGGTATTCGACTTTCAAAGAAGAGGTGAACGGCAGAACGCCGTGTTTCAGAATAATGGCGTAGGCCATGGTCTCATCCATCACGGCAGAGATCACCCCTCCGTGCACAATGCCGGGATACGACTGAAAAGACTCGCCAAATTGAACATTAACTTTCGCCCCCTCGGGCGTGGCTTCAAACTCGAGGGCGAGGCCAATGGGGTTCTGCGATCGCGGGGCACAAACAAAGCAATTCATCCCCCTCATTTTGGCCAATTTTGTCTGAATGGGGGA
>JAYSWN010000186.1:0-2996 GCA_043718025.1 Pseudomonadota bacterium | reverse complement strand
CACCGGGAGTGCAGGTGTTCGGAGGGTTACGCACTGACTGCGAACGAGTACTGGACGATAAAAATCGGCCTGACCCAAAAAAAGAGCCCAAGCTTTCCAAAGAGTTACTTTTGCAAATGTATCGCAATATGGTTTTTACCCGCCTCTTTGATGAGCGGGGGATGTTGCTGCAGCGGCAGGGACGAATAGGCTTTTACGTTCCCTCTTTTGGCCAAGAAGCGATTCAAACCGGAACGTGCGCCGCTCTGGAAAAGAAAGATTGGATTTTCCCCAGCTATCGCGAACCCGGCGTTTTCTTATATCGTGGCGCCGATCCCTTTTTGATGCTGTGCAATTTATGGGGTAATTCCGCCGACGTGTGCAAGGGCCGACAAATGCCGGTGCATTACAGTTTTGCTGATTTGCGCTTGTTTTCCGTATCTAGCCCAATTTCCACGCAGGTAATTCAGGCAACCGGTGCCTCCTTGGCTTCGATGATTAAGAAAGAGAAAGACGTCTCGATCACCTATTTTGGCGATGGTGGTACCTCCGAAAATGATTTTCACACCGGGCTAACTTTTGCGGGCGCTTACAAAACACCCACCGTATTTATTTGTACTAATAACCAGTTGGCTATCTCGGTTCCGTGTCACAAACAGACCGGAGCCAAACGCTTTGCCGATAAAGGCATCGGCTATGGCATGCCGGGAATTGCCGTCGACGGTAATGACGTGCTTGCGGTTTACAAAGTGACTAAAGAGGCCGTAGACCGCGCCCGCCGTGGTGAAGGGCCGACCCTTATTGAATGTGTGACCTATCGCATGGGCCCACATTCGTCTTCGGACGATCCTACGCGTTACCGTGACGAGGCCGTGTACGAGGCTTGGAAGAAGCGCGACCCGATTGATCGCTTTCGCCAGTATCTCGGAGATAAAAAAATTCTTTCCCCAAAGCAGGATGAATTGTTGCTAGCGGATCTAAAGGCCCTGCTGGCCGAAGCCGTCGAACGCGCCGAGGCTCAGCCACCACCGCAGATTGAAGACCTATTTAATGATGTTTACTCGCAACTCACTCCGCAGTTATTGCGCCAGCGGGACGCGATGTTGGAAGAACAGAAGTTGCGCGGCAAGTTCGAAAACACTAGCGAAGCCTTTCCGCTTTAAGAGGACAGTATGGCTCAAATGACTCTCTTACAGGCAGTACGCGATGCCCTCCTAACGGAAATGGCACTAGATGACCGCGTTATTATAATGGGCGAAGACGTTGGCAAAAACGGCGGCGTGTTTCGCGCCACGGAAGGGTTGCAAAAGGAGTTTGGCGAAGAACGGGTGATGGATACCCCCTTGGCCGAGAGCGGAATTATTGGCCTCGCCGTGGGCATGTGCGCGAACGGGTTACGGCCGGTGCCTGAAATTCAATTCATGGATTTTATTTTTCCGGCCTTCGACCAGATCGTAAGTGAAGTGGCAAAAATTCGCTATCGTTCTGGTGGCGGTTTTCAATGCCCCATGGTGATTCGTACTCCTTGTGGCGGCGGCATCAAGGGCGGCCATTACCATTCGCAGAGCGCGGAAACTTATTTTACGAATACTCCGGGACTTAAAGTTGTGATCCCTTCTAACCCCTACGATGCCAAAGGGCTTTTGATTGCGTCGATGCGCGACGATGACCCGGTGCTTTTTATGGAGCCCAAGCGATTATACCGATCATTGAAAGGCGACGTTCCGGAAGGGCCCTACACCGTTGAAATTGGCAAAGCAAACGTCGTACGCGATGGCGCCGACGTCACCCTCATCGCCTGGGGAGCCATGGTTCAGGTTTGCCTAAAGGCCGCTGAACTTTGCGCGCCTCGCGGTGCCAGCTGCGAGGTGATCGATCTGCGAACTTTAGTCCCATTAGACGAAGAAACTATTTTGGAATCAGTAAAGAAAACCGGACGGGTCGTTATCGTTCAAGAAGCCCCCAAGACCTGCGGCTTTGGCTCCGAAATTTCGGCATTGATTGCTGAAGAGGCAATTTTGTATCTGGAGGCGCCGGTAACTAGGGTGACGGGTTTCGATACGCCGTTTCCCTATACCCTTGAGCATGTCTATTTGCCCGATCCGGAGCGAGTGGCTTTGGCCGTTGGTAAAGTAAAAAACTTTTGAGAAGGAACGCAGCATGGACTTTAAACTACCCGATATTGGCGAAGGCATTCACGAAGGCGAAATCGTAAAATGGTTGAAGAAAGTAGGCGACGCCGTTGCCGCCGATGAGGCCATGGTGGAAGTGATGACGGACAAAGCTACCGTTGAGCTTCCCTCCCCGGTCGCCGGTACGATTGAAAAAATTCACGCCGCCGAAGGCGTGACCATTGAAGTGGGCAAAGTCATCGTTACGATTGCCGAAAAAGGAAAGGCAACCGGGGCGCCTAAGGCCGAGACCCCCCCCCCACCTCAAGCCGCTGCGCCTAACCGTCCTGCGCCGCGACCAGAAAGTAGGACTGAGCGAGAGGTGACCCCCTCGGCGCCGGAAGTTGATCACGACACTCTACCGTTCGAAATTTTAGCCACGCCGGCCACCCGTAAGATGGCTCGCGATCTTGAAATCGATCTTCGTCAGATAAGCGGTACCGGCACTCAAGGGCGTGTCACCAAGATGGACGTTCAATTGGCGTACGAGGGACAAAGTGCTGCTTCGCCTCGTCCTTCCCACTCTGTCGCCACGGGCATGAGTATTGCGAAATCGGCGAGTCGGCCCTCCACGCAGTTGCAAACTAATTTTGCCGGCGGTGACGCTGAGACGCGCGTGCCGTTGCGCGGCGTTCGTAAAAAAATTGCGGCGGCGATGTCGCACTCAAAACACACGGCGGCTCATTTCACTTACGTTGAAGAGGTGGACATGACCGAAGTGGTGAAACTTCGTGAAGAGGCCAAGGAGGAGGCAAAAAAACGTGGCTTAAAACTCACCTTCTTGCCCTTTATCATCAAAGCGGTGGTGCCGGCGTTGAAAGAGTTTCCCTATCTTAATGCATCCCT
>JAYSWN010000185.1:0-3003 GCA_043718025.1 Pseudomonadota bacterium | reverse complement strand
TCCCCTTTTTCCTACGCAACGGGGCATAATGCATCAAATTGGAGACACTGATATGGATAGCATTAAAGGGCATTTCCAGCCCGGCGCTTAATCGCCATAAATTTAATTACGGGCAATAAGTACCCCAAAACGCCGTCTGACGCGGTGTAAGAACTGCGAAACTCTCTCTACGGGGGTGGTGGGTAGTGGGTAGTGGGTAGTGGGTGATCGGGTAGGGCGGCCTACCCGATCATCGCCAAGAGGCTGCAGGAGCTTCATCAAAAAAGACACTTTTACAAGAGAAGCTAACTGGTTACTGACAAAGCATCCTCCGAGTCTCAAGAAGATTTATTCGCTTTGTGCCGTGCGTTCATTCAGAGCGATCAAGCGAAGCAGAGTGTGAGGAACTGGCGCCCGCGCGGGATTTGAGGCAGAATCATCCCATGACTATTAAAGACAGTGTGGGCTTTACCCGAGCCCAGCGGTTTTTTTGGATAGGGCTCGCGCTGGTTCATCTGGTGCTGCCTTGGGCTCTAAGGGATCGCATGCCCGAGGTGCCCGACGAGTCCGCCTATCGGGGCCTGGCTAGGAACATCGTCGATAAACACTCCTATCATTTAGACTTCCCCTCCATTGAAGATCGGGCCGGCGTTCCCAACACGCACTACGGCCCGGGTTGGCCAGGGATCTTGGCGCTGGGCTATTTGGTGACAGGAAATGAAAATGGTTTCTGGGTAATTTTGTCGCTGGTCTGGTTGGCCAATCTTTTTCTGATGGGTGCCTTCGCCAAACAAATGGGCTTGGGTCGGCCCCAAACGGCGGCGCTCGTAGTTTGGCTGACGGCCTACCCGACACTCCTGTTTTATCACGGCCATTTAATGACTGAATCGGTTTGTATAACCCTCTCGCTTTTGCTTTTACTCTCCGCTTTTCGCTTTGCCAAAACCGAGCAGGTGCGATGGCTCGTTGCCTTCGGACTACTTTCGGGAATCTCCCAACTGGTGAGGACTCAGCTACTGCTCATTCCCATCGCCTTTTTCATTCTGCTCTGCCGCCGCGTGCGCTTTCGCCAGTGGCTCTCGTATGGGCTGCTCTTTATCCTAGTCCACGGGCTGGTCATCTCGCCGTGGCTATTGCGAATGAGGCAACTGGGAAGTCACGGGATCGCGACTGAACTCAAGCTGGGGTTTAATCTATATAAGTTCAACTCGAGCACCGTGGATAATCCGTACCGCCAAAATGTCGTAATTCCCCCCGAGGTGGCAGCCCTTCCGCCCGACGTTCGAGATAAACGGCTCACTCGGATGACACTTTACGAGGTACTTTCCGATCCGATGCATTACCTTAAGCTTTGCTTTTTTCGCATGGGCTATCTTTTTTCGCCGGTAGCCAATTTTTCAAAGGTGAGCTTTTTGCAGAATTTGTTATTATTTCTAACGACGGTATTTTTTATTTACGTCCCGCTTGCGTGGATCGGCCTGAACCTGTGGCGAAAATCCCGGATGGATTTTTTCCAGCAAAACCTCGTTCTCATTCTTGCGCTTTGGTATCTCTTTCATTTCGCGGTCAATGCCAGTATTCGAAATCGATTACCGTCGGACTATCTGCTGGCTACGCTCGCTCTTTCTCCGGGCTTTTTTCCGCAACACTGGGGGAGACGGATTCCCTGGCTAGGCCGGTGGGGTACTGCGGACTTGACCACAGGCGACTTCGCACAAAAAACGCCTGGAGCGCGGTAAAAAGCACCCCCCAGCCGTACTTTACGCTTCGGCCGAAACTAATGGAGCTGGCCTCCGGAAAATATTTCGTGGGAACCGAAATCTCGCCGATCCGAAAACCGGCGAGGTGGCACTGAACAAGCATCTGGTTGTCGAAAACAAAATCGTCGTCGTTCAATAAGAAGGGAACCGATTGCAAGCACTCCTGGGAAAAGGCGCGATACCCGGTATGGTACTCGGAAAGTTTTTGACCGATAAGAATATTTTCCGCGGCGGTCAATAGACGATTGAAGACGTACTTATATTTCGGCATTCCCCCGAGCAAGGCGCCCTTGCCTAAGATTCTAGAGCCAATGGCGACGTCGTAAACGCCCGTCGCAGTCATCCCCGCGAGGCACCCCAGGAGTCGGGGCTCATACTGATAGTCCGGGTGAAGCATCACCACGATGTCGGCGCCTGCGGCCAAAGCGCGAAGGTAACAAGTTTTCTGGTTGCCGCCGTAGCCTTTATTTTGCTCGTGCTCGACTATCAGAAGGGGAAATTCTTTCGCGAGCTTTCTTGCCTGAAGCACCGTTGTGTCTGACGACGCATCGTCCACCAGAATAAAAAGGTCCACCACCGCGGGCGGAACACCGCGCAAGGTGGTCTCCAAAGTTTTCTGAGCGTTGAACGCGGGCAGAACGCAAACTACTTTTTTTCCGTGTAGCAATCGAACGCTCCTAGAGGGTGTTCTTAATTTTACCCTCTCCTCCAACGGCCGGGAATCACTTTCTGCCCATGAGCCACATTGCAGTTTCGTAAAGTGAGGTTCGCGGTCATTACACCGCGTCAGACGGCGTTTCGGGGCACTTAGTTGCTACCGCCGATGGATGTCGGAAGATCAAACCTAAGTTCGCCTTCCCGTCGTACTTAGGTTTGATCTTCTTTTCAAACCAGAGATCCAACACGTAGTGGAGGTAAATGTTCTCAAGCAGCCGAGATGGATCCGCCTTGCGGCGTGCCCTGTTCCGCGCTATCGATAAGCAGCATAAAGCGTCATTTCCTAGAAACCGCTAATCGCCATAAATTCAGTTCATTCGTGATCGGATAAGGCGAGGTAATTCATGCGAAAGCCCTCTCTGGCAAGAGTTTGCGCTTGCGATTGGGGTCGATGGCTTCGTGTTGAATCATTGATAGGAGATGTTTTTCAGCGGTTCTGTTTCTATGTGGGCATAGAATTATTGCGAGCAGGTCAGCGGAAATCGTGCCCCAAATAGTCGCCCATCTTTCGTCGGGGAATCTGGCCTTCGGAGCTGTCGAAACCCGT
>JAYSWN010000184.1:0-7504 GCA_043718025.1 Pseudomonadota bacterium | reverse complement strand
TGTCGGGAGAAGAGACCAACTGGTGCCACGTCAATCTGGCTTACCTGCGCGAACATATCTTGGGCAAAGGATTGATCCCTCTCGAAATTACCAAACTCTATTCGAGCGAAGGGGCTACCACCGATAAAGTGATGCGGGCCTTCAATGCCAATCCCAATCTCGTTATTTACGATGGCCACGGCAATGCCAGCGGCCTCATTGAAATACCATTCGTTATGAAAGACTTGGATCAGTTAAAGAACACCACGTTTCCGTTGGTGTTTGATATCGCGTGTTTAAATGCTTACTGGCCCAAGACGGGCGCTACCGCCCGCAATTTTGCCGATTCAATGGCCACCCTGAAGAACAGCGGGGCGGCAGGAATATTGGCGGCCACCAGCTACGCGGGCGGACACGATCTGTTTCGCGCCATTTTTAGGGCCTCGGTGTTTGATGAGTTGGATGCGGAGACGCCGTACCACAATCTGCACGAAGTGGGCGACGCGATTTGGTTCGGAAAGCTTAAGTATTTACAAGGGGCGGGCGAGAGTGCCCAGGCTTTGAATGACAACGAGATGTTCTATTATTTAGGAGATCCGGCGTCCACAGTTTTTCATACGCCGATCGTGCCATTGCTCGAGCCAAGCCAATCCCAGCGAGAAGAGTTCCCGCTAGACACGTCGCCTGAAGCGCAAGAGTGAGCTAATCACTTAGGCCGTCAGCCAGATGGTGGCCAAGATTAAAAGCGCGATTAACAGCGAAATTTCCACCGCGCGGTTTTTCTTTACCGCATTGTGATTATAGCGAGCCATTGGGGCTAATACGGGTTTCATAAACACACTCCTTTAACTGGGGCTATTTCCAACTTTAGGGTACGAGTATTCAGACAGAGGTGGTGAGCAAAATTTATAAGGGGTGTATTCTGACGAAGGACGGCTCAACCAATCGGCGACATTGAGCCTAGGTAATCAATTAGGGGCGCAGGCGGCGAAGTTTCACCGGGGGATAACGTTGAAGGCCCCACCGTTTTTTCTACAAACTCCGAAAAGCGTTCCATTAAAATTGTGGTCAGCGCACCTGGGTTGCCGTCACCCACGGTTACGCCATCCACCACAACAATGGGATAAATATCGGCGGTCGTATTGGTGAGAAAAATCTCGGTCGCCATTGCCAACTCATTTTTACTAATGGCCTCCTCGCGCACGGCAATTCCGGCGGCGTGCGCCAACTGCAGAGTCAAAAGGCGCGAAATGCCCGGCAAAATATTACCGCTGGTCGGCATGGTGCGAAGCTCGCCGTTGATTACGGCCAGCAAATTACTGCGCGAACCTTCGGTAACCTCGTTGCGCTCATTAATAAAAATGCTTTCGTAGCAGCCAGCCTCTTTGGCTTGGGTGGCGCCCATCACGTTCGCCAAGAGATTGAGCGACTTAATGTCACAACGTTTCCAGCGCAAATCGGGCAGGGTAATTACCGCGCAGCCTTCGGTCTTTATGGGCGGAAACACTTTGGGCAGCGGACTCACCATGGCTAAAATCTGAGGGGTGCACTGAGTGGGAAAACCGTGCTCACGTTTGGCCCCCACGCCGCGGGTGACTTGCAGGTACAACATGCCGTTTGGTGCGGGCTGAAGGGCAACCAGCTCGTGACACTTCTTTTTCACGGCCTCGGTGTCGGGCAATTCGATTTGCATCTCGTTGAGGCTGCGATCAAAACGACGCCAATGCGCCTCTTCCATAAAAAATTTGCCAGAATAAAGGCGAAAAACTTCGTAGATGCCGTCGCCGAAATGGTAGCCTCGGTCAAGCGGCGAGATGCGGACTTCGTTCAACGGCATGATTTCACCGTTGAACAAAGCAAGATTGAAATTTGAACTACTTAAATCCAACGAACTCTCAAATCACTCAATAATTTCCAGTACGGAACGCTTTTTTAGTTTGGTAGACACGGCCGCTAAGATCGTTCTTAACGAACGAGCGTTGTTGCCTTGTTTCCCGATGATCTTGCCCAAGTCCGATTTTGCGACTTTAAGTTCGATCACCGTGGTTTGCTCCCCTTCGACTTCAGTCACTTGGACTTGGTCGGGCGCATCAACCAGGGCTTTCGCCATCACTTCCACTAGGTGCCTTAGCTCTTCCATGCGATGCTCCTTGCTCTGAACGACCCAGAGCAAGTTTGGACTACAGATTGCTACACCGTCAACTCATCGCAACCCTTATGTAGGTGAGCGCTTAACCGAAAATAACGGCTAAGAAATTACTAAGTGCGTTAGCCCCTTAATGCGTAAGGATGTACCGCTAACCGGTAAAAAATACCAATATTTTTAATAATGTTACCTTTTTTTAAGCCAGCCCCGTTTCGTCGTCCTTCACTTCGTTTGTTGCTAGCGCAAGCGGTTGGGCCGGCCGCTTGCGCCGGTCTATAAAAGGCAAGCCTTGACACCGAGTTTGGCCACACGAAAGCGGCATAAATCTTCGATTTTCCTTGGGCTATGGGGCTATTTTCTCATATAACGCTACGCATAAAGGGAGTGGCGGATGAGTGCTCAAGGTTCCATTCAAGCGACGGTTCCGGCTTCGGCCTGGCTAATCTACGTAAAAGAGAGATTTCCACTTCCGGTCTACTTAGTTTTGGTGGCTGGCTTTTGCGCTTCGGGAGCGCTGCTCGTTGGCGGAAATGTGTTCGCCGTTCCCACCGCAATGGCCTTTTTTGGATTGATGTTGTTCTTCGCCATGCTTCGCATGATGGACGAAGTAAAAGATTACCAAAAAGACAAAGTGGCTAATCCTACCCGGCCGCTGCCGCGCGGATTACTGCCGCTTGCCTTGGTAAAAAATGTGATCGCGTCCACGGTGATGGGCATGGTCGGTTTTTCGTTGTCACTGGGCATAGTCTATTCTTGGCAGGCTGGGGTTACGTACCTTTTTCTCACCGGCTGGCTGTGGTTAATGTACCGCGAATTTTATACGGGTCATTGGCTTGAACAGCGTCCACTGCTCTACGCCATCACCCACCAGTTCATCTTGGTTCCGGTTACGCTGCTACCCATCGTAATGAACTCGCCTGGGGCCTTGTTCGAAACTAATTCATGGCAATTTGCCGGATTGATTGTGGGCTCGTTCTTTAGTTATGAAGTGTGCCGTAAATTAAATCCCCACGCTCACGCGTTGTTAAAAACGTACCGAGCGATGTACGGCATGCAAGGGGTGTTTGTTATTGTCACATGCGCCAGCGCCTTGGCGGCTGCCATGGCTTGGCAACTCGGCATGCAGGCGTATTTGTGGCCGTTCTCGTTAGCGCTTTTAATCTCATTTATTTTTATTCCGCTAGATAGGCACAAGGTGGTCGAAACTGTAGCGACCATAAGCCTAGTGGTGCATATCTGGTCGATTGTTCTTTATCGCCTTAAGGAGTGGTTATGAGTGCAGCAAGTTTTTCTGGGGTGATCACCCCTAAGTTTACCTTAGATTCTCAAACTGAGATCGCGCTGCTCTCCGTTAAGGCCGGGGGAAAGGCCACCAACCTGGCCCGCCTTTCGCAAAAAGGATTTCCGGTGCCGGCTTGGTTTGCGGTGACCGCCGATTGTTTCGAAACCTTTTTGGTCGAAAACAATCTTAAGGCGATGCTGAAACCAAACGGTGACTTCAAGCAATTGAGCCTCGACGTAGAGGCCGCGTTTATCGCCGCTAAAATCCCCGCCGCCTTGCAAACCGAAATCGAAGGCCGGCTCAAAGCGCTGGGGTTAGAGAGCAGTTTTCTGGCGGTTCGCTCTAGTGGGCTCGATGAAGACTCGGCAGAAAATTCATTTGCCGGGCAGTTCTCATCCTTTCTTTTTCAAAAAGGGTGGGAGCAGGTGGCTGATTCTTTAAAACGCTGCTGGGCCTCGGGTTTTTCCGAGCGCGTGCTTAACTACCGCGTTGAGCGCGGCATTCAGTTGAGCGACATTAAAATTGGCGTGGTGATTCAACAAATGGCCAACGCCACCTCCGCCGGAGTGGTGTTTTCGCGCCACCCCTTAAAAGTATTAGATCGCGATAAAGTGCTCGTCTCTTCGGTGTGGGGATTGGGCGAGGGCTTGGTAAGCGGCGAGCTTGAGTCTGATGATTTCGAAGTCAGTCGGGCTAGCCGTGAGGTTACCAAAAACGTACCCACTAAGAGCCACGCCCTTCGCCAGTCACCCACGGGCGGGCTGGTAAAAGAAGAGTTGGCGGCGGCAGATTGCAAAACCGCGTCGCTTACCGATGAGCAAGCTCGCGAAGTGGCCCAAATGAGCGTGCGTTTAGAAGACGCTTTAGGCGCGCCGCAGGACGCAGAGTGGGTTTACGAAAACAGCCGCTTGCTGCTGGTGCAAACCCGCCCGATAACCAACTTGCCTCCCGCCGTGTTTTACGACGTAAAAGTAAACGGCAACGAGCCTATTCTTTGGGACAACTCGAACATTATCGAAAGCTATAGCGGGGTGACTTCGCCGCTTACGTTTAGTTTTGCGAGCCGCGCTTACAACCAGGTTTACATTCAATTTTGCGAGCTGATGGGCGTGCCGCAGGAGATGGTTGACGCCAATTCAAAAATGTTTCGAAACATGCTCGGTTTGATTCGCGGGCGCATCTATTACCACCTGCTGAACTGGTATCAATTTATTCTCATGTTGCCTGGCGGCGCCAGTAACAAAGGGTTTATGGATACGATGATGGGCGTGAAGGGGCAGCTTGCTCCCGAGATGAAAGGCATTTTTGATCTGGTAAAAGCGCCACCCAAGTATTCGTGGTGGGCAAAGATTGCGCTCACCTCGGCCACGATTTGGCGCTTTATTCGTATCGACACGATCATCAAAGAGTTTCGCCTGCACTTTGATGCCGTTTACGAAAAGGCCCGCCACGAAAAGTTAGATGATTGGTCGTTGCCGCGGTTAAACGATCACTTTCATTACCTTGATGATCAGCTGTTAAAACGCTGGAAGGCCCCGATCATCAACGACTACCTGTGCATGCTCTTCTTCGGGTTGCTCAAAAAGCTGACCGGCGAGTGGGTTGCCGATGCCAAAACTGCCGATTCGCTGCAAAACGATCTGTTGTGCGGCGAAGGCGGACTTGATTCCACCGAGCCTACCAAGTGCTTGATGAGAATTGCGGCGGCGTTGGATAAGGGCGACAAAACGGTTCGCGAATGGCTGGTGTCTACCCCGTCAGAAAAGATCTGGGAATACTTGCAGGGGGCAGGGCGCACCAGTGATTTTGGCGTTGGGTTTCACGATTTTCTCGATAAGTTCGGCTTCCGCAGCATCAACGAGTTAAAACTTGAAGAGCCGGATCTGCACGACGACCCCACGTTTGTAATTAGCTCGATCGTAAGTTACGTGCGCACCGGATCTTACGCCATTGGCGATATGGAAACTCGCGAACGGCAAATTCGCGCGGCGGCCGAAGGCAAAGTTAAGGCAAAACTCTCTGGCCCGCGTTTGCTGCTCTACTGGTGGGTATTAAAACAGGCCCGCCGGGCGGTGAAAAACCGCGAAAACCTGCGCTTTGCCCGCACCAAGATCTTTGGCGTCAGCCGGCATCTGTTTCGGGCGATGGGGAGAAAGCTTACCGCGCTCAACGTCCTGGGTGGCGAGCACGACATCTTTTATTTAACCGTGGAAGAGATTGGTGCCTATATCGAAGGGCGGGCTTTAACCGGCAGCCTTAAGGCGTTGGTGGCCGATCGTAAAATTGAGTTCCAAATCTACCGCGACACTCCGCCCCCTCCCGACCGCTTTATTTCGTTGGGCGCGGCCGGCGTGTCGATGAACCACATGAATATTTTGGCCGAGGGGGACTTGCTTAGGGCCTTGTCGGAAAGTGACGACCCCAACATTCTTATCGGCACGCCCTGCAGCCCCGGCATCATCGAAGGCATCGTGCGGGTGGTGAACAACGTAAAAGACGCCGAGGGTATCAACGGTGAGATATTGGTCACCGCGAGAACCGACCCCGGCTGGGTGCCTTTATATCCATCGTGCTCGGGGCTATTGATTGAGCGCGGCAGTTTGCTATCGCACTCGGCGGTGGTGGCGCGTGAGCTTGGCCTACCGACAATCGTTGGCATCAATGGTGGGCTCATGACCAAACTCAAAACCGGCCAGCGCGTGCGCATCGACGCCGGAAAAGGCGAAGTCCATATTTTGGGCGTTTAGTGAAGCTGGGGTCGCCAAATAAAAAAGGCCGACGGGATGCCCGCCGGCCTTTTCTTTGTAAATATTTAATTTAATCAGCGCGACAAGGTGACCGTGGGTGGTGACACTTGGGGGATGCTGCTGGCCGTGTAGGTGGTCAGTAGATTATTTGTCGGTGCCACTCCTTCAGTGTGTACGCCAGTGAGAAATGTGGGGCCCACGGTTACATTCCAGTTGGCGGCTTTGTCGCAGGTTGAAGTTGGGGCAAACGCGATGTTGTTAACCGCCGGGATGAAAGTTCCTCCCGTAAAGGTCATCGTTTGCTTTTGAATTTTTGGAATTTCAGTGCCCATGTCGTTCTTCCAATTGCAGCGCATGCCCGCGGCCCAAATCGATGCGCCACCTGGATTGTCTGAAAGCGGCGCCGCTGAGGTCACGTAGCCAAAATACCCGGTACCGGTTGCTCCGTCGGTGCGGCCGGAGGTGGTGACGTGAAACGTGCGCCAAGCCTGGTCGCCGCCGCCCGCCATCCAAGCAAAGTGAACGGTGCCGGCTTGGGTCGTGCGGTTAAAGGTGGCGATCATCTTAATCAGGTCTTCGCGATTGGCGGTTAGCGAAGCAAAGTCGATTCGTCCGGTTGTGCTCGTAAAGAAATTGACGTCAGTAGTGCTGCGGTTGCCCATGGCTTCTAATACGAAGCTATAGTTCGTCGCCGTTTGTTGGTAGGTGACCGCCATGCCACGCTGAGTGCCGGTTCCGCCCATCGTCGCGGTGTGCGGAAAGATGGCGTTAATGCGCCCTTCGAATTCAGTATTATCGGCGTTGGTGGGCTTGTGCAAAGCGACTACGCTGATCGTTTTTCCGCCGGGCGCGGTGCCTGTAACGGTGATCTTGTAGACTGGATTGCCCGCGGTATCCTTAGCCGCCAATTCTAATTCTGACTTGGTGATGGTCACGCCGATAGGAGTTGGCACCCCGGTAACGGTTACCTTGCCCCCTACGGTGGTGGGCAGGGCGGCGCCCGAGCTGCCGCCGGTGGAGAGAACTAAGGCTACCAAGCCCTTAATTTTTTCAACATCTTTAGAGCGGTTGCCGACGAGAGCCCGCATTTGGCCGGCGGCGCAGGCCGTGGTCGAAACGTTATCGATCGTGGCGTAGACCATGCCGGTGTCGCCGGGCGGGCGATCGGTATTGGCCCCCGTTGCGTTGTCAGACCAAGCTGGCCCAAAGCAAATAGCGCGGAACTCTTTTTTCTTATCGAGATCGCCGGCCTCGGTTTTCAACTGGTCGGGCGTTTTTTTAAAAAAATCTTTTGCGTCTTGAAAAGCCTGATTCGGCGGCTTTTCGCTGGGCACTTCGCCGTCGCCTTCA
>JAYSWN010000183.1:0-3008 GCA_043718025.1 Pseudomonadota bacterium | reverse complement strand
AGTGGAGATTCCAAGTAGGGCGCTAACTACCAAGTGCCATCCCGGCACGCCGCTCATTTCACCGTCGCCACTGGCCGTCAGTACATTTTTATAGGCGTGCCAGGCGCCATCATAGAGGTAAGGAAAAGCGGGTAGGATCCAGCGCAGCGGATTGGCCCATTTCGCGCCTTGTTCAATCGGGGGGTTAAGCCACGAGTCGAAGGCCACTTGCAAATTCAAGGGCAAGTATAGAAAGAGAAAGAGCGAGGCAAATCCCAAGCTGACTAAAAGTCTCTTTTGAAAAACAGTACTTTTGGAGATGGCGTCTAAAAGGACATCGCGTGATTTACGCTGGACCACGATTAGAAGTAGCGACAGAAACCCTAGGGTTAAACACCACGGAATCAAATACCCCGGATCTTGACCTAGCGCGCCGCATAAAATTAGCGGCGCCGCCATCGCCAATCTTCGCACGTGCGCTAGCTCGCGACGGTCAATTGTGGAGAGAAGCGTAAACCAGTAGACGAGATTTAATACCGTCCAGTGACAATACGCCATATTGGCGTGTCGCGGAAATTTGGCCTGCGCGTAGGCGTTACCGAAGGCAATAATGAAGGCGACTCCTACGGAGAGGCGCTGCGAGTAGAGGGTAGATAGTAGCCAAGTGGTCGCTAGAAAGAGGAAAACGCTTGTGGCCCCAAAATAAAAAAGGCTCCACGGACCCGATCCCGCGATCGAATTCATCGCGTGAACTAAATAGTTCGATTCCCAAGAAAAAGGCAGATAGGTGGTGGTGCCACCGGTAGGGTAAAGCACCCAGTTGTGAAACAGCGTGAGCTGGGGCCACGGTGCGAAGGTGAGCATTTTGCCAAATAAAAACGGTATCCACTCCAGATGTTCGGTATCGCCCGCGCCCACGAGAGGCTCGGTGAGGGAACCACCCCTGCGGCAAAAGAGGAGCAATAGCCCAGTAAGAGCGGTAAGAGTAAGCAGTAGACTGCGTCGTCGTTTCAACATTAAGGACGATAGTAAACGAACATTGGCTCGCCCGTATATTGGCCATCGCTGACACGGGTTTCCGAAAAATCGAACCACTGAGCAAAATTCATAGCCGTTCTTTCAGCTACCCAGGTGCTTCGGTTGGTAAGCTCTGAAATCCGGTAGCCTTTTTTGCTTAAGGCGGGGCCGACTTTCCTGGCGTTTTCTTCGTTTGCGATAACGAAACTTTCGCTTCCGTTTAATTCATTCGGAGTGAGAACCACATTCTGAAAGCGATCGGTTACGAGATAGAACAGGTATGACCAAGTGGGCACCTTTCCCAGCAGCCCAATCCGTATGCTCCTATTCGGCAGCCCCTTTTCTATGGAGTAGCGCTTAATCCATTCCACCACCTCTTTTACGTTGCGGTGAGTCTGCGCTTCGCTCAACAAATCAAAAGGCTCACCGGCGGTGACAAAGCTCAGGTAGTAGGCCAAGCGGGCCTGAAACAAGCCAAAGAATACGAAAGAGCAAACCACCGCGCGGCGGGCCCAATGCATGCGGCGAGATTTGCCATCGGTCACTAATTTAAAAAGGTACGAAAATACGTAGCCGCAAAACAACGACGCGGGAAGTACGATATGCACCGTCTGTCCGGCGACCTTCTCGTTAAGGAGGCTGAAGACGGCGATTGAGACGAAGGTCCAATAGGCGGCGAGCGCCAAGGGCCAATTGCGTTTTTTTATCGCGACCAGGGTGGCCGGCGCTCCGAGCCCAATGGCAAAGAGGTAAGGAAAGAAATCGGCGTAACTACGCACGCTTAAAAGTGAGAAGAGCCCCGGGCGCGGAGACACCTCTTTGCTGAGCGGTAATAGTAAAAAGGCCGCGATCAAAACGAGTAGAAAACTGATTCGGCAGGAGCGCGATCGGCGAAAGCAGATCAGCCAGCCAAGGGTAATGCCAACGAACAGCGGCAGCTCGTTCAAGGCGAGGCTTTGCAGGTGATAATTTACTGACGGATTGGACCGTTCCATGCCGCTTTGCGACCACCAGCGGGTGAAAACCTCACCGTACAGGCCTTCCGCGAAGGCGCGTCCATTCTGAAAAAATGAGGTTTGGAAAAGTGCGTACGAGAAGAGTAAACTCGCCGCGATAATCAAGACGGCTTGGCCTGAGCCCTTTATTGCGCGCAGAGAAGGGCGCCGCCAGTCTCGACGTTCCCACCGATCCGAGCCCCACCACAGCAACCCAAACGTGATGAACACAAAGGCGTATAAAAAGGCGATCGCGTCAGTAGAGAAGACAACCCCCGCGGCAAAGCCCGCCAGCGCTAACCATTTATTGCCGGTTTGCCGCCCTTTGAAGTTCTCGCGGTAGCGCAGAAATCCATAGAGCGAAAGAGTTGCGAAAAATAGCACGAGGGTATCGGGCGCCAGAAAACGCGAAGAGTAGGTCTGCAGGGGGGAAACCGCCAAAAGGCCGATGGCGAAAAGCGCCGCCGTATTGCCGAGCCAGCGGCGAAAAAGTAAGGGCGACAAAAATACCAAACTGCCGCTGATGGCCGACACCAGACGGGCTTGGGTCACTCCGACACCAAAGAGGGCAAAGAACCAGCGCACCATTTCGTAGAGAAAGGGGCCATGAAAATGCGGATCGTAGCGGTAGAACTTGGCCGACGGCATGGTGAACCAGTCGTAGGAATAGATGGCATGAATTGCTTCGTCGTTATGTAGCGGTCGGTCGCCGAGGCAAAGGAGGCGGAGCAGACAACCCACTAAGAAGATGAGTTGAAAGTAGTGGCGTCGTGTCACGGCGTAGTCTCTTTTGATATTTTGGCAAAAAAAAGTGGGTGCGCAATTTGCGCACCCACTTAGCTTAACACATGAAAATGAATGACTTATTGTTTTACGACTGGGGCATTTGAAACCACTCGTCCGCCGCCCGTGTAGGTGACGCGGTTGTTGGTTCCATCCCAGGTAACTGCGGTCGTGTCGGCTTTAGGGCCTTTGGTGTACACGACGAAGTAGTCACCGAAGTCAGTGTCAGTACCA
>JAYSWN010000182.1:0-3012 GCA_043718025.1 Pseudomonadota bacterium | reverse complement strand
TGTTAGTCCAAGGTCTCTACTCGCTGCTTCCAAAACAAAAACCAAGATGAAGATCACCTGTTGACACGAGGGCCGTTTATACGAGGCAGTATAAAGGGCTATTTCCAGCCGGGCGTCTGATCCCTATAAATTCAGATATCAGCAATAAACTCCGTAATAGTCGCCTTTAACGCAGCGGCCCGGCGATAGTCTTCTCTCTACGGAATTCCACTTGTTGCGAATCGCTTGATCGAAAAGAGAAACTCGCTCACGATGTGGAATGCACATTAATCGACAACTACCGAACATCACGAGGGAATGGCTAGTGGAAGCCCTCCTGATTGTTTTTTGCCTCTTTTATCGATTCCATCTCCGCAACGACATGACGCCCGACACGGCCATGTATACTCACTGCGCCAAAATGATTTTGGAATCCAAACTTCTTTACGTGGACTTTCTTGAGCTCAATCCGCCTTGGATTATGTATCTCTATTTGCCGCATGCGTTGCTCGCCAAGATGACTGGAATTTCGTTCGAAAGCACCTACGTGTGGTTCGTGGCAGCCTTATTTCTCCTCAGCTGGATTGAGATTCGTCTTATCTTGGCCAAAGCGGCCAAGGATCGAAGCGAGGCAGTTCTCATCTCGCTTACGTACGTAGCGGCCAACGTCTACTTTCTTGGACGTGATGAAAATTGGGGGCAGAAGGAACACCTTTTCTTATTGCTTTACTTGCCCTATTTTTTCTCCCGATTTTTCTGGAGCGAGCTCGAGGAAAAACGGGGTCGATTTCAGTTTCTATTGGGAATGCAGGGTGCGGCGGGAGCCCTCATCAAACCGCATCTACTTTTATGCGCCGGGTTTTTTGAGGCCCTCCTATATTTGGTGCAAAGAGATGTCGGTCGTTTTCGCAGTCGAGCCTTCTTTGGCTTTTTGTTCACGGTATCTTTCTATGCCATTCACTGGATCTTCGTACCCCCCGGAATGAGAACGGCCTTTTTCGACTATTTGGTTCCCTTAGTTCGGGAAAAATATTCGGTGGCCTATAGCATTCACATTATGCAGCTGGTGCGATTCGTAGGAAAACCCGGGCGTGCGCTCATTTTTCTTTCAGCCTGCGGTACCGGCCTACTACTCTGGAGGAAGAGTCGCCCATCAAAGCTGGTCCTATTTCTATTCACCTTCGCGCTCCTGGGCCTCGCCATTTTCATCCAACAAGGCAAAGGCTGGTCGATTCACCAGGCCCCGTTTCTATTTGGATTAACGATGGGAGCAGGGGCGCTACTAGCTCAATTGGAAAGGGAATATCCAGGCGTTCGTCCCGGACTCTTTCCCACTATTCTTGGCGGGATGTTGGCGGCCTATGCCCTCGCGCTTTTCCCGTGGGTTGTGATCTGGAGGGAGCCCCCAGCAGGCCCCTACAACGAATACCGCTCGGCGATCGAAAAACACACGAAGCCACGCGACGGGGTGCTAATTTTTGATGTGGGTACCCACGTCTACTATCCTTTCCTTCTCAACTCCGGAAGGGAGCTAGGTTCTCGCTATCTCTGGTTTTTCCCGCTGGCGTTCTTCAGCTACGGAACAGATAAGCGTGACCCTTTGGAGACCGAATTCATTACCCATGTGAAAGAGGATATTCGTAGGCGAAGACCTCGACTAGTTCTCGTCCCGCAAAAGGTGGGTTGTTATGGATGCGCGCAAAATTTCAAGATCAACGATTACGTAAAAAATCACGGTGTTCTCGATCTTCTTTTTCGGGAAGGATATCAACGCATCTTGGAAACTCCGGCGGTAGACACTTACCTTTCGGAGAAATGATTGTTTTAGGCCTGGGCACTCATGTTGTCCCTGGCCATCGGTCGTGAGCCACTTTTTTCCGTATCGGAAGCAAGCACGAAAGCCATTCCACCGTAACCGTAGCTGAATACCGGGCGAAACTTTAGGTGGGGATTGGCTTCCTGGAAAATATTGAAGGCGCCGGCCACCCCACTGGTCTCGCTACCGCGGAAGCCATAAAAATCGTCGAGAATCAAAATCATTCCAGGTTGCATAACCGGTTGGATGAAGGAAAGCGCATCTAAAGTAGCGACGCGTAAGTCGCAGTCAATCAGCACAACCCTGGCCTTTTTGATTCCTCTCTCCGTTGCGCTCTTCTCTTTTAAGGTCTCAGCGAAAAAACCCTTCACCAGATTTACTTCCGAACCACGGGTTTTTCTCAAAATATTGCGCCGAACGCTTTCGAAATTCACTTTAAAAGTAGCGTCCGCATCATTGTAAAAGGGATGTTCATCCGCCGAACTCACCTTTCCAAAACCGCTAAAGGAATCGAATCCAAAAAAGCGAGGGCTCACCTTGGCGGCTAGTTTAAGTCGACGACAAACCCGGGTCGAGAATATCAGAGAACTTCCGGTAAACACGCCAAACTCCAAATAGTCTCCTTCGACGCCATCCAGGCCTGTAATAAAGAAGGCCTTACGCAGTGCCGTGTACTTTTGTAAGTTGTGTTCGACCTCCGGCGGTATGAGGCTGCATAACCAGGCCGCAAAGTTTTGAAAAATGGGGAAGCGTTTTAGGATTGATATCAGCATTCAAAAGGCCTTTCGGCGGCACACTGTTACCGCACCGAATAAAATGAGCTGAATGGGTAAAATCTGATCATATTCTTCTTTTCGGAATTATGGCGAATATCAAGACCTCTAAAATCATTGCGGCGAGTCAATAAACCCGTTTCTAATCACGTCGCCCCGCCACTTCATTCTTCAACTCTTGGCTTACTAGATTTTCTCGGCCACCCACTGTGGCCGCAATCTCAAAGCTTTCCGCCGGTGAACTTCCGCGCCAATGGATTGGGTTCCGAAGGGGAATGGCGCAGTGAGACACTCAATCGGCCGGCAATCATCCGAACCCAAAATTCATGAATATTTTCCATCATGGCAAACCCTTGGGGGGGGAGTTTTCTTACTTAGCGGCGTCACCCTCGAGGTTTGGCGCACGGCCAGAAGAGCCCGGGCTTGAAATTGGCCAATGCTCGG
>JAYSWN010000181.1:0-19963 GCA_043718025.1 Pseudomonadota bacterium | reverse complement strand
TTTCAATCAATAGATCGCCCACTTCATCTAAATGATGGCCGGGGTCGAATAGCCGTCCGCCCTTGATCAAAATTCTTTCGCTCATTTTCCACCTCTGGCCAGGGGCTTGTGGGCGTCGCCACCCGCCAAAAGGTGAAGGACGGCCATCCGAATCAAAACCCCGTTGGCCACCTGATTCAAAATCACCGAGTGAGGGCCATCGGCCACTTCGGGCGTCAGTTCAACGCCCCGGTTGATTGGCCCCGGGTGCATAATCAGAACGTCGGGCTTGGCGTATTTTTTTAGCTTGTCCGCCGACACGCCGTAAAATTTGGTGTACTCGCCCTGAGAAGGAATTTGCCCCGGCGTTAATCGCTCCGTCTGAATGCGCAGTAGCATTACAACGTCTTGGCCTTCGAGTGCTTTTTCCAGGCGGTCAAAAACGGAAACGCCCAACTTTTCGACTTTAGGTGGTAGCAAGGTGCGCGGTCCGCAAACCGATACGGTCGCGCCCATTGTCTTTAATGCATAAATATTGGAGCGAGCCACGCGGCTGTGGGCAATATCGCCGACGATGAGCACTTTGAGGCCCGAGATGTTTCCGCGAAATTCTTCAATCGTCATTAGGTCTAGCAACGCTTGCGTCGGATGCTCGTGGAATCCATCCCCGGCGTTGATTACCGAGGTGGCTAAAATGCGGTCAAGGTTGTGCGGCGAGCCCGCCGACGCGTGCCGGAGAACTAAAACGTGAGGGTCCATGGCCTGAATGGTTTTGGCCGTGTCGAATAGCGTTTCGCCCTTTTTGGTGGAGGAGCCATCTTGCGTCATGACGATGGTGCTTGCCCCTAGGCGTTTGGCCGCCAACTCGAACGAGCCGCGGGTTCGGGTGCTGGGCTCAAAAAACAGCAGGCTCACCATCTTGTCGGCCAATGGTGACTTGGGCAAAGCCCTTTTGGCCAGCTGCGCCTCTTTAAAAAAGAAGGCGCAATCAAGAATGGTTCTGATCTGGGAGAGCGACAGGTTTTCGGTGCCTAGTAAGGATTTTATGCCGAGTACATTGGCTGGAGTCTGAGAGTTGTCCACGGTGCTCGGACTCTAAGGGAAGTAGGGGGGCATGGCAAGAACCGCTGATTCATTAGCGGCAGTAGTTTCCGGGCTAAGTTTTTTGGTGCTTAACTGTTTGTAAATAAAGACTTTTAATAATCGACCGACAGAGTATTGTGCAAATTTTGAAGGTACGTTAAAACACGCGTCTTCAACGGCCTTCTTAAGGAGTTTTTCATGTCGGAAATGAAGCTGAAAACCGGTCTGGCAGAAATGCTCAAAGGCGGGGTCATCATGGATGTGGTGAACGCCGAGCAAGCCAAGATCGCGGAAAAAGCTGGCGCGGTAGCGGTGATGGCCCTCGAGCGCGTTCCGTCCGATATTCGCAAAGAAGGCGGGGTGGCCCGCATGGCCGACATTGGCATAATCGAAGAGATCATGGCCACGGTGAGCATTCCGGTAATGGCTAAGGCCCGCATCGGCCACTTTGCCGAAGCTATCATCCTGCAAGAACTTGGCGTTGATTACGTTGATGAGAGCGAAGTGCTAACGCCCGCCGACGAACAATTTCACATCGATAAATTTCAGTTTAAAGTGCCCTTTGTTTGCGGAGCCCGCAACTTAGGGGAAGCCCTTCGCCGCATTGGTGAAGGTGCCGCAATGATCCGCACTAAGGGAGAAGCCGGCTCCGGAAATATTGTGGAAGCGGTTCGCCATTTGCGCACTATTCGCTCGCAGATGCGCCGTTTAACGACGATGGGGCCAGAAGAGATGGTCAACGAAGCGAAAGAGCTGGGGGCTCCACTAGCGTTAGTCCAGTTGGTAGCCAAGACCGGAAAACTTCCGGTGCCTAACTTCGCCGCGGGCGGCGTGGCGTCGCCAGCCGATGCCGCACTTTGTATGTGGCTTGGGGCCGAATCGGTTTTTGTAGGATCGGGTATCTTCAAATCAAGCAGTCCTGAAAAATTGGCGCACGCCGTGGTTCAGGCCGTCACTCATTACCAAGACGCTAAAGTATTGGCCGAAGTCTCCAAAGGGCTTGGCACGCCGATGCGCGGACTGGATATTCACCAATTACGTCCTGAAGAGCGACTTCAAGAGCGCGGCTGGTAAAGGGTTTCCCCAAAGTGCCCAAAATTCGCATCGGTGTGCTGTCGCTTCAAGGGGCAGTAGAGCCCCATCTAAGCAAGCTAAGCGCATTGGACTGTGAAACCCGTGCAGTGCGCAACGTTGCTGATCTTCAACTTTGTGACGCTCTGATTTTGCCCGGCGGTGAAAGCACCACGATGATCCACCTCGCCAAGCAAAATGGGCTGTGGGACGCGTTGAAAGCCTTTGTGAAAGTGAAACCCAGCTGGGGCGTTTGTGCCGGCGCTATTTTACTGGCCAAACAGGTGAGTCATCCCCAGCAAGACTCTCTTTGTGCCGTTGACGTTACCATCGAGAGAAATGGCTTCGGCCGCCAACTCAATAGCTTTATCGGTGAAGTCGAGTGCACGAACGGTAAAAAGATCGAGGCCTATTTTATAAGGGCCCCCCGGATTCAACGCGTCGGCTCTGGAGCCACGGTTTTGGGAATGTGGCGGGGCGAACCTGTTTTTGTTGAAGAAGGACTTGCGCGACTGTCTACCTTTCACCCAGAATTAACCGAAGAACTTACTTTGCACCGGGACTTTCTGAAAAAATGCCAGTCGACCTCCCAAAGCTAAGACATCAACTCTAAGGAATGACCATGGACGAACGTTTTCCCAAGTGGCTGCGTACTGGTTTGCGAAAACTTGATTTTTTAGGGTTACCCAACATTGGTATGTTTGTTTGTGGCCTGACGGTGCTCGGGTTTTTTGGCCTTAATTTTTTGGGAGCGCCGTTAGAACGTTTTATCTTTGATCCTGGACTGGTGATGCAAGGCGAGTGGTGGCGCTTGGTGGCATTTCCCACCGGCGATGGCATTTCTAATCCCCTTTGGTTTCTATTTTACGTTTTGTATATCTACTTCGTAATGAATGCGATCGAGGCCCATTGGGGGCCGGGGCCGCTCACGATTTTCACCGGTTTCGCTTATTGGACGGCAATTGGGGCTTCGTTTTTGGTCGGCCGACCGCTTTCGATTTGGTACCACGTGGTAGAAAACCTAACCTTGGCGTTTGGTACCCTGTTTCCCCATCTCGAGTTTCTTCTCTTCTTCATCATTCCGGTGAAAGCAAAATGGATAGCCCTTTTTGCGGGCGGCATGCTGTTGATTCAGTTTCTATTGGGCGGATGGGAAACCAAACTATTTCTACTCATCGTTATGCTGCCGTACATGACCTTCTTCGGCCCCTACGTGGTGAAAGAGGCGCGGGCTTTGTGGAAAAAACGAAAAAATAATAAGCGCATGGACCACGACTCGTGGCGATAAGACTGGTTAGTTTGGCAGGTGGTTTAAATCGCGAAAGCGAACTTGCGATGAGCTCTTGGTATCGTTGCTGTCGGTTTGAAAAGTGATGGCCACGACCTCCCAGTCGTTTAAGTTCAGTTTTGGGAAGGCTGACCCTACGTCGGCGGCGAAATTGCGACGCACGTCTAGCCACTTGCCGTCAGAATCCTTACCGCCGCCAAACGCGATCTGTCGCGCTTCAGGCAAAGTGGCAACGACATAATTTTTCTTGGAGTAGTAGTTCTCAATTAAGGTTCCGGCCGCAGCGCTCTGACCGTTTTCGTTGGGGTCAGACCAGTAATACCCAAAGAGCTTTATTTCTCCTTCGGGATTAAAATTTCTCCGATCGCTGACCTCCCGAATATTTCTCAAGGTGTACCAAATTTGTAGCGAAGAGTCGTCGAGCCCGCTCCCTCCTTTGGCGGGATTGGCCCCGGCCACCGCTTTGACGATCTTCACCCGCAGATTAAAATTGGGGAAATCGACGGGTCGAAACCGGTAGGCTAGTGAAGTCATGCGAATGGAATTGCCTTGAGACTTTAAGTCGCCTACCGCGGTCGGCGAGCCGTCTAGAGTTTCTGCCACCTGACTGTAACCGAAGCGATGATTGTTGTCGGTGTCGACAGGCGACGTGCTTTCGTAAAAGAGGCCGAACTCTTTGCGAAAGTCTGTAAAGTTGATGTGGTCGCAAATAAACTTTACCCCGTCGGGGTAATTATTTGGCGTCATCGCATCGATAGAAAAGGGCATGATAAATTCTTCAAATTTCTGAACGTCTACGAAGGTGTCCGCCCGCCATTTGATGTTGCTATTTGGCATTGAAAACACGGGCCGATTTGACTTGGGCAACAACGCCTGGAGAATTTTTTGGTCTTCAAGCAGGTTTTTTTCTGACTTAAGGCCATGCGCTAGAATGGCGTCGGAAAGCTCACCCAAATTGTTCACCGGGTGCCACTCTAATTTTTCTGATGCCCAAAACTTGTACGCCGGCGGACGGTAGCGGAAGATTTTTAAATAGACCTGTCCCTGGTGACAACTTAGCTCAAGCTCTGAGACTTCATAGTCAGTACCGTTGAGCAGAGTTTTTAACTCATTGCCAAGCCTTGATAGGCTGGCGTCAGAACGGCAATTTATTTTAAATTGGCGAAACGAGTTCTCCTTTGAAATGGTGTCGAACCAAGAGTCAGCGATGTCGTTGGCCTCCGCGGTCGCGCTCAAGGGGAAAGGGCCAATGATGTCAAAAATCGCTCCCCGACTCTTTAAGTCAGATTGAAAAAGCGCTTTCCCAATTTGGCGTTGGTGGTACTCGGTGAGAAGCAGCGGACTTTCCTTAGCCACCGCCTCATGCCACCTAGCTAGATTTTGCGGAGCCAGCGCATTTGTTTCCCAGAGGGTTAAAACAATTGAATCTAAGAGCGCGGCCTGAGGAAAATTTGAAGCGGCAATTCCGGCCAAATGGTCGCCGGTGAAAGTGCCGAGATCTAACGCGAGCAAGGGCTCAGGAAATTTTGAACTTAACGCCGGCACGATTCCGTCGTTGGGGGTGCCAAATCGCGCCATCGCTTTTGAAACTTTCATCCAAGGATGGGCGTTCTCCACATTGGATTCAAGGGTGATAGAAAAATAACGGGTCAACCCAATCAGGGCATTCATATTTTTAGTCCAGAAGGCCGCCCGTGCATTGGGCAAAAGCGACTTTGCCGCGGTTTGGGTCTCGCATTCACGCGGCAAGGGGCGGATGACAAAGTCGGAAACAAGTTTTGTGGGGAGATCAAATTTTTCAAGAATTGAGG
The DNA here is from genome assembly GCA_043718025.1 of Pseudomonadota bacterium. GTDB lineage: Bacteria > Bdellovibrionota > FAC87 > UBA2466 > UBA2466 > JBGSST01. The sequence continues at coordinate 14,731 of JAYSWN010000181.1, read as the reverse complement.
TTCCAAGGTGGGGCGATGCAATGGAAACTAAACCTAAAATTTGCGATCGGGTGAACGCCTTTTCTAAAAGCAAAAGCTCGGTGGCGTCGACTGCCCCTTTTGAGTAGCCGACAATGAGATAGCGGGGGAGGGCGTAACCGCGGGCGATTCTTTGCTGTGAGTCTTGTTTCAAAAAAGTAAGAAGGGCTTTGGCGTTAATTTCGGTGCTACAGCGTCCATCCACGTCGGCGTAAATAGCCCGGGCGCCCAGTGTTTCCCTTAACGATCGTAATCCGCGGGCAAAAATTTCTTGGTCAAAAAGTTCGTTATAAGTTCCCGGAATAAATACCACCGTGGTCGACTGGGTAACGGGATTGTAAAAAAGCGGAGTCGGGGCGGGCCACAGCTTGTGAAACATCGATCGTTCTTTAAAAATTTCTCTAAATAGCGTGCTTCCTAGCGGTTTGTCCTTCAAGAGCTGACCGGGATGGCTGTGTATCTCATGGCGAAGCGACGTGGCCCAATTCGTTGCAAAGATGAGGTCTCTGGGATCGCCGACAAAACGGGATTCGGGAAGATCGAGCCATTCATTCAACAAAAAGGGGGCCGAATACGCCTTCATTACCACTCGTCTTAAAGCGTCGGCCGCTTGCGCATTGGGCTTTGAGTCAGCAGTGCCCGTTTCAAGATTTATATCGGTAACCGCCGCAAAACCGGGAATCTTCGCCAGGCCGTCGCGCAACGTATTTACAAACCCCTTGGCCTCTTTTTCGTTGAGCAGTGGTTCCCTAAGGGCGGAAATTTGGTCGACGTGTTTTAGGGCTTGAGGAAAATCAATTCGTTGCAACGCCGCGGAAAGTTCTTTGACCCGCCGTCCGAATGATTCGGGTCCCTCTTCCCCTGAATCCATTGCGGCGAGGGCGTCCTTTAGATCGCGAGCGGAGATCACATCCATCGTCGCCGAAATTCCTTTGGCGATTCGGTAGAAGACCATTTCGCTGGAAGCATCATCGATTTGGCTGTCGATTCCCCGTTTGGTCGTATTTTCTAAGGCGCGCAGTGCCACCATCGGTGAATGGTGTTGCAGCCCCTCTACTTGGTGAAAAACTTGTTCCGGCGTTAGTTTAAAAAGAGAAAGTAGCTGGCCGCTGCGGGCGTGAGCGGGGACGGCACTGGAGTCGGAGGCCACGAGCCCCAAACTGCTTGCGCCGTCTAGCCCGCCGTGAGTTCTAACCATGCGAACGAACCGAGAAAAATCGCCGTCAAAACAATACCCCCTGCTCAAATTTACAATGAGATCGGGCTCGTTCTCCACCTGGTGCACGGCGGTCATGGCAATTCGGTAGAGCGAGTCGGGATAAAAAGTATCTGCCGTGGCGGCCAAGGCATCGCTATTCGTGATCCAGCGTATTGATTTAAAAGAGGGCGAGTGGAACTGGGCATCCAACTTAAGCGGATTGCCGGTCACCGGAACGTAAGCCACGTAGTTTTGGCGCGAACTCACGATTACGCGCGCTTCGCCGTCGGAGGAGAGCACCACCACCGAGCGGTTTTTTTCTGGGCCCTCCGCGTAGGTGACCATGGAGACAAACGGCTCTTTAAGCGCGGCGACGGCAAAAGCGCGACGGCGGTTCAGATCTTTGAAGTAGACTGGCGCATAGTTGCCGAGCGCCATTAAAGGAATCGCAATGTCGTTGGCATTCTCCAGGTTATGGGGCCGAATGCGTAGTCCGGCCGCCACCGCCACCTTTTCAAGGGTTACCGAGGTCAAATAGGGTTCATTGGGTTCGCCTTCCAAAAAAGCGCCAACGTTTCCGTGGTCTGAAACCAAAAAAATTTCGGTAGGTTTTTTCTCTAAGATATAACTTTGGGCAATGCGGTCGATCAAGTGGCTTAGCTTTTCTAGAAACGGATAGAGCTTACCGGGCTGAGTGTGGGCGATGGCGTCGACGCTGCTTAGGTAGGCGATGTGATGATTTCCAATGAACGAATCAGTAACCGATTTTTCAAGGTCTTCTAATTCTTTATCCGCCATCGAGTCGCCGGGGAAATACAACAAAGTTTCAAGAAAAGGATTAAAAAAGGAGTCAAAGGCCCGCATGAAATTGTAGGGCGTGCTGAAGCGCAAAAATAGGTTTCTCGGGTCACGGTTGACCTCGAGGCGGTCCAAATCGAACGAAGTGGCCTCAAGTGTTTTCATATTCCCCTTTTGTGGGAATAGGGTTTTTCCTCCCCAGATTTCGGTCCACGACGGTTCACTCATCGAGGGATAGGGGGCAATGTGTTTTCCGCTATTTTTGAAACGAGCAAACAGGCCGCGTTCCCGCGCCACCTGAAACGACTCATACGACAGGCCGTCAATCGCAAGAATGAGGGTTCGCCGGAGATCGGTTGGTGGAGACTGTCCCAAAACTGCCGCCCCATTAGCAAACATGAGAACCAGGGCGAACCATAAATTGGGCGGCATCTGTTTCGGATATCAATCGCAATGCGCGGTGTCATTGGAACGGGGAGATTTCCCTTAACTCTTGTCGGTAGGCTGGCGTAATTTGGGCCAAATAACTAATAAGATGAGAATTTTAGAATGTCTAAACGGGTTTCGCGGCCGCTCTTTTGGCGCTCAAGTACTTGCGGAAGGCGTGGATTAAAAAGCCAACGATGACAATGCCAAGTAAGACGCTGAACCCGGTCTTGAAGTGACGCAGGCTCGATAGAATGCGGCCAATTTCGTCGCCAAAGTAATGGCCCAAGCCAAATCCCAAGCCAATCCAGATGGGCACACTCAACAGAGCGGCCAGACCGTCGTAGATAATAAAAGTGCGATAGGGCATTTTCATTGCCCCGGCCATAAAGAAGGCCACGGCACGAAAACCGGCCACGAAACGGGCAAAGAAAATGATTTTGTAGCCGTATTTTCGAAAGTAGGCTTTTACCCGTCGCACGCGATCGGGCGGAAAAAAAGGCTTCTTTCGGCGAGGATCCAAAAGGCGCATGCCAAACTTACTGCCGATCCAAAACAGAACCGAATCGCCGATGAGGACGCCGAGCAAGGTGACGGCCAGTGCGCCAAACCAAGTAAGGGTATCGTCCCAAACCAAATATCCGGCCGCGACCAAGGGAATGTCTTCGGGCAGGGGAAGGCCCAAGCCACAGGCTACCAAGATTCCGAAAATGATAGCGTAAGCCACAGATCCAGAGAGGTCGGTGAGATATACGAAGAGTTTATCCATTAAGGGTTCGCAAGTTCGAGACGCACAACGCTAGTTTTAAGGCCGTGAAACTACCCCATGATACCAGAACGACAAACCTTTTTGTCTTGGCCAGCGGCATTTTACCGAGCCTGGTCAGTAGGCTTGGCTGACCTCCTCTCGGTAGGGTAAAAGGGCTGCCATGTCAGACGGTGAAAAAACTGCGAAACCGGCGCGATCTTTTGGCCGGAAAAAAATGGGGCTTAAGCCCAAGGGGCGCGGCACTTCGCTAGCGCCCAGCGTGGTTGACCCGCTTTTGCAGCAGTACCTAAAGGAGGTTCACCGCTACCCGCTGCTCACCAGAGAAGAGGAACAGGCACTAGCGCGTCATTTTAAAGAAACTGGTGATAAAGAGTCGCTGCAAAAATTGGTGACCAGCAACCTGCGTTTCGTAGTGAAGGTGGCCTTCGAATACGTGAACTACCGCATGAAGATTTTGGACCTGATTCAAGAAGGAAACATGGGGCTGGTGAAAGCAGTGCGTGAGTTTGATCCTTTTAAAGAGGTACGCCTTACCACCTACGCCGTGTGGTGGATTCGCAGTTACATTCAAGATGCTATTTTAAGAAACTATTCGCTAGTAAAGTTGGGTACCACGCAGGCCCAGAAGCGGCTTTTCTACCGCCTTCGCAGCGAACAAAGGAAGTTGGAGCAGCAGGGGCTGGTGCCGGGCGAACACTTAAAACTATTGGCCCATAATCTAGACGTAAAAGAAAAAGAAGTGGAAGAGATGAGTCAGCGTCTTTCGGGGCCCGACTATTCCCTCAATGCCCCCACCGGGGACGACGACAGAAAAGAGCACATTCAAAATTTAGCCCACCCGAATCTGGCCGCCGATGACCTGCTTGGTGAGAACGAGCACCGGGTTTTGTTTTCAAAGATATTAGGTGAATTTGGCAAGACCTTGAAAGGGCGCGAGAAGGTGATTTTTGATCAGCGCATGGTTTCAGAAAAACCGTTGACCCTCCAAGAGATCGGCGACAAATACGGTGTTACTAAAGAACGCGCCCGCCAAATTGAAGAAGAGCTAAAGGGGAAACTAAAAGACTACATGAAGGCTAATTTCCCCGACTTTAAATTGCTTATGGAAGGCATTGATGCGCAGGGATGATGCGCAGGGATGATGCCTTTTTACTTGTTACTATTTCGTTCGACGTAGTAGGGCCATGCCATTGAGACGACGAATAGAAAGCTGCCATTTCGGTGGGCAGAGATCATAGATAAATTTTGTGACCACGCCCCACTTCATTGCACGTCTTAATCTAAAGCCTTCAAGTATGCCGGACCGCACGTCGAGCGGGGTCCAACCATATTGCTTAAAATAGTCGGCGCCGAGGGCTGGGGCAAAACGAAATGGCGTATTGCCGTGGCTTAGTTCCTTGCCCCAAATCGCGTTCAGCCGTTTCAGCATCTGGCTGGAGAAAAAATCTTGAATCCAAAAGAGGGCGGGTTCAAACTCGTTGAGTGATTCGGTAAGGGCCAGTACCTGTAATTCGGTGAGGTACATCAAGAGCCCCTCGGTAATCACCACAGCTTTGCGCTTCGAATATTTTTGTCTGAGGTAGTTAAAAAACTCATTGCGCGCCCACGTCTGCGAAAGGTCCGCATCAATGCGCTCTAATTCACAGCGGGGTATTTTAAATTGCATTTTGGAAGTCTTGTACGCGTTGATTTCAGGCAAGTCGGCTTCGATCCAGATCAGCGACGAGGGAATTTCCATGCGGTAGGGACGGGCGTCTAGCCCGGACGCGAGGTTAATCACCATGTCTACATTGCCTTCGCGGATTAAGCGGTACAAAAACTCGTCTATTACTAGCGTGCGAATAGCGACTGCGGGGCCGATGCTTGGCCCGAGTGGCATTCCGTTAGCGATGGCTTTGCCTTTTTCTCCGGCCAATTCGCGGGCAAAGCAGTCACGAAATAAGGCGTCGGGCCGTTCGCTTTCTACCGCGCGGTAATAAGCAACCCAGCGTGCGGTGTCGGAAACATTCTCAATTAGGGGTGACTCTCCTATCATATGCTTAATCCAGTAACTTTAGCGCCGGCGCGGCCGATAATTTTTTACGGCTAAGCTTTTCGGTGAGTTCCAAATAGTCATATTCGGTTCCGGGGCGGAACCAGAGATCACGAATGCGATCACCCAGTAGGCGTTTTCGGGAAAGGCTGGAGTAGTCGGATTCATTGACTTCAAAGATCTGCTCTACCATTAAAATTCCCAGCGCGTAGTTCTGTACGTACACCGGTGCCATTAGAAAGTGGTCAATATCCCAATCGGCGAATTCGGGATTTAAATCCATGCCCCAATATTCTTTCGATAACTTTGCCCACAATTTTCCGTAGTCGGCATTGGGGTCAAGATAAATGGCTCGCTCAAATTCTGTGAATAGAAGCTGACGCAGCAGCGTAAACGCTTGATCCAGTCGGGCCGCTCGAATATGCCGCTTGAGCGCCGTGCTAGAATCCCTCGACGGCACCCGACAAAATTCAATTAACGTGTCTTGAAGAAATTGGGGCGAGTTGGCGAAGCGCTCTAACGCCATGGCCATGGCCTCGGTAGGCACCGAATCAAAGCCGCGAAATATTGCCGTCGGTTGGCGCACTTCGGCGGCGTGGATGGCGTGACCGAGCTCATGAATGACCGTACTGACGTCGTCCCATTTCACCGGCTTTTTAAGATTTGCCAGAAAACGAATGTCGGGAACGGGCTCGCGCATCAATTGCCCATCGTCATCGGTACGCGGAAACACCACCGCCATCGCAAACGCGTGCGTGTTTTTACCGGCGCGCGGTAGTAAATCGGTTTTAAAACCGTATTCTTCAGTATTGAAGCCAAGCTCGGCGTAAAATTTGCGGGCGATCTCCATTGGTCCATTTTCCGATAAAGTAGAAAACCAAGGATTTAAAACCCCCGAAGAGGCTTGCTCGCGCAGATACCGAAAGTCCCACGGGTCGACTTTTGAGACGCCGTGCTGCATGCCCAACTCTTTGAGTACCTTGTGAGCCTTGGGGGCTAACTTGGTTTTTACTTCGGACAGATTTTCCCAGTAGCCATTGAGATCAAGTCCGTTTCGAAAAAAACGGTAGGCGTAGTAGTCGGAATAGCCGGCCGCTTTTGCCTCTTCGTTGCGCGAACGCACCAGATCTTTAAACCCTAACTCAGTCCATTTTTGGGCGCGACTGGCGCCAAACCCTTTGAACAGTCGTTCACGGGCAGCTTTGTCGCCCGTGGAGCTCAACTTCTTACGCACTAGAGCGAGAGAGACGGGCGCGGTTTCGTCGGGCAGTTGAACCCTAAAATCGTTGCTCGCTTTTTGGAGACGATCTTGCCAATCTTGATTGAGCTTTTCTAGCTCAGACACTTTGGGATCGGTAACTATGTTGGCGCTTAAGACGGCGGCCACTCTTTTCAGGCGCGGCACCCAGGGGCAGGCTAGCAGTTTGAGTTTATCGATCTGTTGGTTCAGGCGGTTTACTTTTTCGAGTATGGTCTTGTCGTAAATCACTCTTTGTAACGCCTCGAAGAGAAACGATTGGAGCTTGAGCGAGCCTTCCGGGTCTGCCGTTTCTATCTTCCACTGTTCGATTTGGTAGGATTGTGACTTCTCATCGATTCGATCTTGGTACTGACTCAAGTCAACCTTGAAGAAAGATTCGATCTTTTTGCACGCTAACACAGGCTGACTTGCCTCTTCGCTGGTGATTACCGAACGGCTAGTGCACCCCGAAAGCATCGCGCCGATCGCAAGAACCAAAGCAAGCTTTGTTTCCATTTTAGCCCTCCATAAACGGATAGCTGTATCTTACCGGAGGTTCGAAGGTTTCGGAGATTGTTCTCACTGACGTCCAACGCATGAGGTTGAACAGACTACCGGCCTTGTCGTTCGTGCCCGACGCCCGACCGCCACCAAAGGGCTGCTGACCTACCACGGCTCCCGTGGGTTTGTTGTTGATATAGAAATTTCCGGCGCAGTGCCGAAGCTTTTTCAAGGCGGTTTCGATGGATTTTCGATCTTGCGATAGAAACGCCCCGGTGAGGGCATAGGGCGATGTTTCATCACACAAAGTCAGCATCTCTTCCCACTTGGCATCGTCGTAAACGTGCACCGTGAGTACGGGGCCAAAGATCTCTTCGCACATCGTACGGTACTTGGGGTCCTTGGCTTCAATCAAAGTGGGTTCAACGAAATAGCCCACTTCCATGTTGGTCTTTCCCCCGGCCAGAACTTGGGCCTGCTGACTCGATTTCACCCCTTCGATGTAAGAACGAATGTTTTCGAATGAGTTTTTATCGATTACGGCGCCCATGAAATTTTTGAAATCGGAGACATCGCCCATGCGCAGCGATTTAATCTCGTCGATCAGTGGCCCTTTCAGTTTCGCCCATACCGATTGGGGAATATAGGCGCGTGACGCGGCCGAGCACTTCTGCCCTTGATACTCGTATGCCCCACGCACTAAGGCAACGCGCAGTACGTCTACGTCAACCGAGGGGTGAGCGAAGACAAAGTCTTTTCCCCCCGTCTCGCCGACAAGGCGCGGGTAGCTGCGGTAACTACGCACGTTTTCACCCACCGTGCCCCAAATCTGTTGGAATACGTCGGTACTACCGGTGAAATGCACGCCGGCCAGGTGTTTATCGTACAGGGCCACGTCGCCAATCGTCTTTCCGCTGCCCGGCAGGAATTGAATCACCCCGGGCGGTAAACCGGCCTCTTCAAGGAGTTTAACCAGATAATAGTTGGAAACTAGTGAAGTGGAGGCAGGTTTCCAGAGCGAAACATTGCCCATCAGCGCCGGAGTGGTGGGCAGATTGCCGGCAATTGAAGTGAAGTTAAAAGGGGTCACCGAAAATACAAAGCCCTCGAGCGCTCGGTACTCAGAGCGGTTCCACTGCCCCGGACCCGAAATCGGCTGCATTCGGTAGAGGTTTTCCATGAAGTGAGTGTTAAAGCGATAAAAGTCGATAAGTTCACAGGCGGAATCGATTTCGGCTTGGTAGCAGGTCTTACTCTGCCCAAGCATCGTGGCCGCGTTAATGATGTAGCGGTACTTTCCGGCTAAGAGATCGGCCGCCTTTAAAAAAACCGCGGCCCGGGATTCGAAAGAATACTCTGACCACTCTTTCCACGCTTTGAGTGAGCCCTTTATGGCCAGGCGCACCTCTTCGGCGCCTGCTTTGTGGTATTTTCCCAACAACTTTTCGTGCCGGTGGGGTACGCGGCAAACGTCGGTCTGGCCGGTGCGAATCTCTTTACCGTCAATGATAATGGGTATGTCGAGATCGAGCGCCTCTTGCCGCTTCAGCTCGGCCACCAAGGCTTTGCGTTCAGGCGATTCGGGACGGTACTCCCGTATGGGCTCGTTCTTAGGGGCAGGGGTTGTGGGCAAGCTCAACGACATAATTGGTTTCTCCGAGAGTTAAAGAGATACCAAGTAGTGGGCAGAGTGAAAAGTTCCAAAAAATGACGTAAAAAAAGGGCCCCCGTTTAGGGAGCCCCTCTCAAATTTAGCGGGAAGGAAAAGACCTTTTAGTGCTTTTTCTTCTTGGCTTTCGACTTCGCCGTTTTTCGTTTGCGACCGCTGCGAGACATCTTTGCCATCGAAAGATCGCCCTGCTTATCTACAAAATATAGAAAGCCGGTTTGGCGTTTTACGCCGAGTTTCGCAACGACCTGCGGCTTCGTATTGGTGGGCTTGCGGCCCCGACCCATTTTCGAGCGCGAGATGTTGCCTTTTTTATCGAGATAATAGAGCCATCCCGATTCTTTTTTGATTCCTACTTTTGTTACTTTAGTTGCCATATTGTTGTGCGCCTTCCGTTAACTAAAAGATAACCGATCACCCTCTGAATTTCTAATGCTTTTGATCTTTTTTAAAGTGTTTTTTCGAAAAAAAACTGAGGAAGATCGAAGCAAGATGTTTTTTTATCGACCTGACCGTGCGAATTTCCCACCACGGCCTCAATGCCAAAGCCTTGCAGTCTGTTGTCTGACATCGTCGACAAAAGTGGTTTTCCGTATGCAAATTTTGCAGCGCTGCCCACTCGTTGCGATAAAAATTTTAAGTTTTGGCAAAATTCGTTTTCGCTTAAAGGCGATGAGACAGAAATTCCCATTTCGCGCAGGGAAGCGGGCACTTCGCTGATTTTCCCCCACGTTACTGAAAAATCTAAAGGGTCGGCCAACTCCACTGGAAGCTGTCCAAGCGCTCTGGCATTGGCTAACGGGCTGTCTAACAAAAGTTCGGGGAATTTTTTTTGATAAACTGCAACTTCTTCACGTGGGGCGAGTCGGTTAGTCCCAATCAAATCGGGATCGGCAAAAATGGTAACCGGAATGCCGCGAGCCTGTAATTCGGGCAGAATTTTGAGAAATAAACTCTTGCGTGCGGCTAAAAATACCACCGCAGCTAGACCTCCGGCTCGCAAATGTTTGAGTTCCCCAACAATTTGCGAGAGCGGAGCAAATTGATAGTAGGCTGATACGTGGTCAAGTTGATCTTCTAATTCGTCTCGTTCGGGCAGGTTCGCTTTATCAAAAGTAAGGATTAATGAGTTTTTTGGTCCGAATAGCCGGTGCCACATAGGCTAATCCACTCCTAAGTTTGCCGTTTTGCCGCGGCCAAAAAATTAGGTAAGGTGACGAAATGTCCGCATTAAGCAAATTGAATAAAGACGCAGTTAATCATTATCTTCTGGATCTGCAAAGCCGCCTGCTCAGTTCTTTTGAAGAAATTGACGGTACCGCCAAGTTTGAAAAGAAGAGTTGGCCCCGCCCCGAGGGCGGTGGAGGCACGATGGCGGTTTTGCGAGGGGATGCTGTAGAAAAAGGCGGCGCCAATTTTTCTGAGGTGTACGGCGAAAAATACCCGGCCATTGAAGGCGAGCATGCGGGAAAGCCCTTTTTTGCAACCGGCGTTTCCACCATCACCCACATGAAGAACCCTTTTGCTCCAATCGCACATATGAATGTTCGTCTGCTTGAGGTGGGCGATACGTTTTGGTTCGGAGGCGGGGCCGATCTCACCCCCTGCTTTGCGTTTGAAGAGGACACCAAGGCCTTTCATCAAGCACTAAAATCGGCCTGCGATCGCCATCCGGTGGGCGGCGCGGTGGATTACCAGAAGTTTACTAAATGGTGCGATGAGTATTTTTACATTCCCCACCGTAAATCGGTGCGGGGAGTCGGCGGTATCTTTTTTGATTATCTTAAGGGTGATTTTGAAATGCTATTTAGTTTTATTAGAGCGGTGGGCGATGCTTACGCCAGCGTTTATCCCGCCATTCTTCGCAAACGAAAAGACACCCCCTATACGGAAGCGGACCGGGAAAAACTATTTTACTGGCGGGGTCGATACGCCGAATACAACCTGATTTACGATCGCGGAACTAAGTTTGGGTTGATGACCAATGGAAACATCGAAGCGATCTTTGCTTCACTTCCCCCGTTGGTTAAATGGTGACCGGCTATCTCTTCTTTAAGAGCTCGCAGCGCGCATAAATAACGTGCCGGTGGTTTTCGGGGCGAAACTTTAGGCTAACGGTTATTTTATCCTGCGCCTTTTCGATGTCTTCATCATGAAATTCAAAAATTTCACCGCAGTCTAGACAAACAATATGGTCGTGGTGTTCTTCTGACTCCATTTCGTAGAGAGTCTCGCCCGATGTAGCGGTGAGGGTTTGGCGAAGCAATCCCGCTTCTAAAAAGAGAGTAATGTTGCGGTAAACCGTCGCGGGTCCAATCGATGGATGCCGTGCGCTAACCTTTTGGATAAGCTGGGTTGGTGAGAAGTGGCCGGTTTGGTCGGCCATGATCGTAAGAATGTGATTGCGCGAGGCACTTGAGTTTAATCCCTTACTCTTCGTGTAGCGATCTAGCGTGGCCTGAAGCGTTCCCGGCTCAGCCCCAGCTTGGTGGTCTTCATGCACCGGCCGTAGCCTTCCGCAGGGGAGGTTTTTCTTTCCTTTTTTAACCGTTTTTGCCACCGCTCCTTATAGCCAAACTTCGAGCAACCTGCCAGCCCGTAAGATCCGTCGGGCTGGCCTAGCTCGAAAGGTGCGGCCTCTTTCACGCCAAGAAGAACTAATTAGTCTCGTGAGAAAAGGCTAGCTTAAGCATTGGCAATGTCGGCTTGGTATCGACGTCCGTTGGCTCGGCGCGCCAATCTTCGGTGACGCGGTTAAATTCTTCGGCCAAAAAAAGCGCGGCTTCTTTACCCAAGTTAACCGAAACCCCGCCGATACATAGGTGGACACCGCCGCACGAGCAACGGCGAACGAATAGTGGCCCCTGGCTGGTGGTTAGCGGTGTGGAATGATGGTTAGGCATGACTCAACCCCAAAATGAATATTGAGAATCATTCTCAATATTGAATAAAGTTAACCTTGGACCGCATTTTTGGCTAGCCTTTTTTTTTTGCCGCATTCATGGCTGGTGGTTAAAGCCAGCTAGCGCGGGCTTCGTCGATAAAAGCTTTGGCGTTACTTACCGGCGTACCCGGTAGAATGCCGTGGCCCAGATTGATTATGGCTGGCTTCGAAAGCTTTCTGGCCTCTTGAACCAGTTCGCGAGTGCGCTTTCGTACCAACCCCTCGTCGCCCATTAGTAACGTGGGTTCGAAATTCCCCTGAAAGGTAAATTGTTTGCCGATCGCCTTTTCGTACTCGGTGAGTGACCATAACGTATCGACGCTAAAACCCTTGGCGCCGGTCTGGCTTAGTAGTGAAGTGACCTGCTGAGAATGCTTGGCAAAATAAAGGGTAAAAGCGCCTTCGGCTTCGGCCTCTCTAAAAATGTGCTGGAGCAACGGCAGGTAATAGCCCTCGAAATACCACTTTGGCATCCACGAGATCCAGGTGTCGAAAAGCTGCACCATTTCAACGTGGTGCTTAACCTGATAGCGGAGGTACTTGGCCGTAGCGTTACCCAGTAGCGCCAACGCGTCGGTGAGGCCCTGGGGGTCACGGTACATCCAGGGCAAAATATTTTCGAAATTTTTTGAGGCCTTGCCCTCGACTAAATAACAAGCGACCGTCCAAGGTGCCCCCGCAAAACCGATGAGCGCCTTTTTTGAATCCAACTTGGCGCGGATGCCGTCTAATGCTTCGCCTAAGAACGGGGTGTGTTTTTCGGGATTAAATTGAGCGAAAATTTCAAACTCAGCTTTGCTGCGCAATGGATGATCGAGATAGGGTCCAATTGACTCCTTCATTTGCACCGGCAAACCCAAACCGTGTGGAAGGGTGAGAATGTCGGCAAAAAAGATGATGGCATCGACATCAATGACATCGAGAGGAAGCAGGCTCACCTGCTCGATCAGTTTAGGGGTGGTGGCCATCTCCCAAAAAGAATGTTTTTCGCGGATGGCCAAGTACTTGGGTAAATAACGTCCGGCTTGTCGCATCATCCACACCGGAAAACGGCCCAGTTTTTCGCCCTGCAAATGACGGATTAGATCTGATTTCATTTTGTAAATTTGTAGCCAAGTCCGCGTACCGAGTGAATGTACTTAGGTTTGCTTGGCTCCTCCTCAAAGTATTTTCTTAAGCGCACAATAAAATTGTCGACGGTACGATTGCTCGGAAACGCGTCGTACCCCCACACGTGATTCAGCACTTCGTCGCGGCTAACCACTTGTCCTTCTTTTTCGATGAGCAGCTTCATCAGCATGCACTCTTTTTGGGTCAGCGAAAACGTGGCTTTTGCGTTTTTGCCTTCGAATTTCACAAAATCGATCTGTTTATTACCCCAACTGAAAACCGCCATCTCTTTGGGCAGGCGCGAGTACCAGAAGCGCCGTTTCAGCATGCCTTCGATACGTAGCAAAAGCTCTTCCATCTCGAAGGGTTTAGACAAGTAATCGTCGGCCCCCTGGCGTAACCCCTCAACTCGATCGCTGGAATCAGACAGAGCCGATAGAATCAATATGGGAATGGTCGTCGAACGGGATCGTAAGTCGTGACACAGGTCGAGCCCCGTCTTCTTTCCGCGCAGCAGAATGTCTACTAAGTAGAGATCGAACTCCTCGGGCTTTTTACCGATGACCGCCTCGGCGGAATCAAAGGTCACCACCTCGTAGTTTTTCGAGCGTAGTTTTTCGGCTACCAGCTCTTGAATCGTGGGGTCGTCTTCGACAAAACAAATTTTGGCGAGAAGGGGCATCGGAGTAACTTATCAGGCGGGGCGGCTGGAGGGAAACGCGATGTCGAATTGGGTTCCGCCCTCGGTGGGGCGCACAAACTTAAGATCGCCGCCTTGGGCCAAAATTAGGGTGTACGCAATGTTAAGACCCAGTCCGGTTCCCGCCGTCTTTTTGCCTTGGCTGCCGCGATAAAAGCGCTCAAAAAGGTGAGCTTCGTCTTCGGGATCGATGCCCGGGCCATTGTCGCGCACGGTGATGGAGGCTAAAGAAAACGCGCTTTTCACTTCAATTTCCAAGCGCTTGTCGGGTCGATCATTATAAAGGGCGGCATTTTCAAAAAGACACTGCAGAGCGCTCGATAATCCCGAAGCATCCACTTTACACATCACCGGATTTTCGCCCTTTAACTCAACCGTGACTCCGCGTGCTTTTAGAAAGGGCTCGATGCGGCGAAGCGTGTCTTGCACCAGAGGCACGATGTCTTGATTCTCTTTCTGTAACCCCTGGCGTTCTAGACGATTCCAGCTCATCACTTTGTCGAAGGTGCCATTGAGCCTACGCACCTCTTCAAGCATCAACAGCACGTCGCGCCCCAGCTGCAAATCATCAGAACGCTTTTCGGCAATGGACTCTAGTCGCAGCTTTAATGCGGTCAGCGGCGTTTTTGACTCATGACTTACGATCTCCACAAAGTTTTTTTGAATTTCTCGTGATCGCGCTTCGGCGCCGAGGCTTTGGTAGATAAGAAATAGGCCAAAGCCGGCCATGCCAGCGAAAAAGATGGCCTCCGACAAAAACATGATACGTCGGCGGTAAGCTTCGTTTTGTATCTGCTCAAGCGATTGAGTTTCTGGCGTACGAGGTTCGCCCATTTTTTCGACCAGCATCAGATGCTTGGTTTTAATGGCCTCCATGGCATTCACTTCACGAAGGAAGAGGGTGGCCCACCAACCAACTTGGGCGAACACCAATAGTGCTACGGCGCAAAATAAAACTAGCCAACGTCGTTGCAGGTTGTTGGTCTTCATGGGGCTTCAAGGGAACTAAGTTTATCCAAAACGCTGTTAAGCACTTCCGGAGTATGGGCCGTCGATAAGAAACCAACTTCGTAGGGGGAAGGGGCAAAATAGATCCCCTTATCTAAGGCGGCCCTAAAAAACTTGCGGTACGTCTCGGCACCATAGGCTGAGATTTCAGACGGAAACGCTTTGCTTTCGGCCCCAAAATTTATCCAAAATAGAGAGGCCAACGAGCGTATCTGAAAATTCCCCCACGGTAGTAGCACTTCATTAAGGCTCGAAACAAAGGCCTGCGTAGAGAATTCGAGCATTGCGTACGGCTGTTTTTCGTAGATTTCGCTCAAT
>JAYSWN010000019.1:0-41875 GCA_043718025.1 Pseudomonadota bacterium | reverse complement strand
TGTTGGGGACCTGCTTCTTATACGGAGCTTGACATACCGTGTCAAAAAGCAAGATTTGTCACCGGTTCTTTACTCAAGCAAATTAGGGGTTTCAGGGTGATTATTTTTTAAGTGTGTTAACTTAGAAAACTGAATTTTTTTGGCAATTTTGGGCTTTAGGAGCGGTTTGTGGACTTAAAAGCAGTGCGCGGCATGAACGATCTGTTCGGCGATGAGCTTGTCCGGTGGCAAGGTGTCGAAAAACGCCTGCGTGAAATCATGACAAATTTTGGCTACGCAGAAATTCGTACTCCCGCTTTAGAGAAGATTGAAGTGTTTAAAGCCGTGGGTGATGAGACCGACATCGTAGAAAAACAGATGTACCAGGTGCAAGACCGCGGCGCGCATCCCGATTCTAAACCAGAAGTGCTGGTGCTCAGGCCCGAGGGCACGGCCGGGTTTATTCGCGCGGTGATGGAGCACGGCTTGGGCAACACCGGCCACCGCGGCCGCTACTACTACATGGGGCCGATGTTTCGCTACGAGCGGCCGCAAAAAGGGCGTTTGCGGCAGTTCCATCAGTTAGGTTGCGAGCTCATTCACGATGCTACTGCCGAAGCGGACGCCGAACTTATTTTGCTATTCGATCACATTCTCCAGGCGCTGGGCTTGACGGGAGAGTCGCACTACGAAATTAGGATCAACAGCGTGGGCTGCAAAGACTGCCGTCCGGCTTACCGCGAAAAGCTGGTGGCCTACTTCACGCCTCACCTGGCTGAACTTTGTGAAAATTGCCAACGCCGTTTAGAACGGGCGCCACTGCGCATTTTGGACTGCAAGAATGAAGCGTGCAAAAAGCTTTCGGAAAGCGCCCCGCTCGGAATTAACAACCTGGATGAAGCGTGCCTTAAACACCACAATCGGGTGAAAGAGTGTTTGGCCGCCGAAAAGGTAAAGTTCGTTGAAGATCCGTACATCGTGCGCGGCCTTGATTATTATTGTCGTACCGCCTTTGAATTTACCTCGAACTTGTTAGGCGCTCAGAGTGCATTAGGCGGTGGGGGAAGGTATGACGGCCTTTCGGCCCGATTTGGAAAACAAGACTTTCCTTCGGTGGGTTGGGCCATTGGTTTAGAGCGCGTAATGCTGGCGCTAGAAGCCACCCAAACTCCAATTGCGAAAGCTAGTGGACCGGTGGCTTACTTTGCGGCCATGGGCGAAAAGGCGTTTGAAGCGCTCTACCCCCTGCACCATAAATTGAAGAAAAGTGGCGTGCCGGTGGAGATGCCCTACGAAAATGACAAAGGCCTTAAGTGGCTCATGAAGCAGGCTGATCGCGTTGGTGCCGCCTACGCGGTGATCGTGGGCGAATACGAATTGGGAACCGGCCAGGCAATCGTAAAAGAGTTGGCCACCGGTGAGCAGAAGAACGTAGCCATCAAAGATTTAGAAACCGAAATACTTTTAAAAGCAAAAGGGAGATCGCGCAGTGCGAATTAAACGAACCCATTATTGCGGGCAGCTCACGAAAAAAGAGGCCGACACCACCGTTCAGCTTTGTGGCTGGGTGCACCGTTGGCGTGACCACGGTGGAGTGGTGTTCATCGACCTGCGCGACCGTTCGGGGGTTTGCCAGGTGGTTTTCGACCCCAACGCCTATCCCTTGCCTGAAGCCGCCGATCTTCGAATGGAATGGGTCATTGGCATCAAAGGGCAGGTTAAGGTTCGCCCCGAGGGCATGCACAATAAAAACATGGGCACCGGCGCCATTGAGGTACAGGTGATGGAGCTCGAGGTGTTAAACAAAGCGGCGCCGTTGCCATTTTCATTGCACGAAGACAGCCCGTCCGCCGGTGAAGTGGACGAACAGCTGCGTTTAAAGCACCGTTATTTGGAACTACGTCGCCCCAAGTTGCAAAATAACTTACGCGTGCGCCACGAGTTTTTGAAATCAGCGCGTGAGTACTATTTCAACAACGGGTTTTGGGAAATTGAAACGCCCATCCTCTACAAGAGCACGCCCGAAGGCGCGCGCGATTATTTGGTGCCGAGCCGCGTTCACCCCGGCCAGTTTTACGCCTTGCCGCAGTCTCCGCAAACATTGAAGCAGCTTTGTATGGTGGGCGGGCTTGATCGCTACGTGCAGATCGCGCGCTGTTTCCGCGATGAAGACTTGCGCGCCGATCGGCAACCTGAATTTACTCAAGTCGACGTTGAAATGTCGTTCATCGATGAGGGTGATGTCCAGGCCTTGCACGAAGGGCTGATGGTTAAGGTCTTTAAAGAGGTGCTAAAGGTCGACATTAAGACGCCTTTTCATCGACTGAAGTATGCCGACGCTATGGCGCGGTTTGGTAGCGATAAGCCCGACATGCGCAACCCCCTTGAGCTGGTCGAGCTTACGGCGGAAGGGAAGAAGAGCACTTTTCAGGTTTACCAAAATGCGCTGGGTGCGGGTGGAATTCTAAAGGCACTTTGCTTTCAGGAGAAAGAGCCGTTGTCGCGCAGCGAGCTGGATAGCTTACTTAAAAAAGTGGCCCCCTACGGAGCGCGCGGCATCAGCTGGATTCGCATCAAGACCAAGGGCGACTGGCAGTCTCCGCAAGCCAAGTTCTTCGACGACGCCTTACGCACTGAAATCGAGAACAAGTTACCATTTACCGAAAACGCCATGGTGTTCTTCGTTTGCGGCGACCCCAACATCGTTAACAATGCGCTGGGCGCTTTGCGTTTAGAGTACGGCAACAAGCTCGGTTACACCAAAGAGGGGGCCTGGGAATTTTTGTGGGTCACCGATTTTCCGTTGTTTGAATACAACGACGAGGACAAACGCTTCTACGCCGCTCATCACCCATTCACCAGCCCGCATTTAGACGATCAAGCGGCTTTTTTGGCGGTGAAAGCGGAAGAGCTTTATCCCATCAAGGATAAGAAGTCGGCGTCGTTTCAAACCATGTACAACACCCGCGCTCGGGCCTACGACTTGGTCTTAAACGGTTACGAAATTGGCGGCGGCTCTTTGCGCATTTATCGACCCGAGGTTCAAGCGCAGATGTTTAGGCTGCTGGGAATCGGCGAAGAAGAGGCCGAAATGAAGTTCGGGTTCTTCTTAAAGGCACTACAGTACGGCACTCCTCCTCACGGAGGAATTGCCTTGGGCGTCGATCGCATCGCCATGTTAATGACCGGCTGCGATGCCATCCGCGACGTGATTGCGTTTCCCAAAACCCAAAAGGCAAGCTGCTTGATGAGCGACAGCCCTTCTCCAGTTGCCGAAAAGCAGCTCGAAGAGCTGTCGGTCGCCATTCGCCCGCCAAAGAAGCCGGATTAACTTTTCGATCTAATCGTGAGCTACTTGAAAGCCCCGTAGGGAGAGAATGAGTTTGAGAGGATCTCCGGCGCCTGTCCCGTGCCGTGGATCCTCTCAAACTCATTCTCTCCCTACGGGGCGGACAAACCACTCGCCACCCACCTAGAAAATAGACACTCCGTCGGCAACCCGATTACAATACCGGGATGCCTTTCCAACAGGTATTCGACGTCATAGTAGTGGGCGGTGGCATTCTCGGCACCGCGGTGGCCCGCGACTGCGCCATGCGCCGGCTATCGGTGCTGCTAGTGGAACGCGAAGACATTGGTTGCGGCGACACCATGTTGGTTTCGCCGCTGGCCGACGGCGGCAATCGCGTGTGGTCTTCGCGCGCCAATGCTTCTTTAATTCAAGAGTTCGATATTTTAGAACGCCTGGCTCCGCATCTGTTTTCGGAGACGCGCGTTTTAATTCCCGCCAATCCCAAATTTTCGCAATTAAGTCTGCGTCGCCTCCAGTCCGCCGCGGCCGGTTACCAAAAGCTGACGTCGGCTCGTCGTGATCGACGGGTGCAGGCTTGGAGTGCCGATGAGTGGAAAGAGCGGGTGCCCTTTGCGCCGCTGGCGGGCGGCGGCATTGAGCACTCTCAATTATTGTGGGACGCGGGCCGGTTTGCTGTGCTGAACGCTAAAGCTGCCGAACAAGCGTCGGCCGAAGTTTTGATTGGTGCTCACGTTGAAGAGTTAGGCTACGAGAATGGCCGCGTGGTCGGGGTGCGATTACGTCGTAAAAATTCTCGTTCAGAGTTCGCCTTTGGCAAAACCGTGGTGGTAGCGGCCGGGGCGGGCCTGCCGCGGGTAAAAGGTGTTCCCGCCGAGCCGTACGAACTCAGAAAAGAGACGGTTCTCCATTTAACCGAGCGAGTTCCGGCCACCTTGGTCTTGGCCTCGGCGCAGTCGCCCACGTTTTTAATTCCGTGGCGCAGCGGCACCTGGGTGGGTAGCTGGAGCAGCGAGTTTGCGGGCAACCCGTTTGAAATTTCACTCGAGGCGGGAGAGGCCGCGCTATTTGCGCGGCACTTTTTAGAGCGGCCCGGGTTTTTAGGCCTTTGGCGCCCGTCTCACTTTGTCACTCGCATTCACTACGCGCCCGCCGCCGGTCGTCGGGGAATTCCAAAGAATGGTTTTATGTCTCCCGAATATTCGGAACCAGCCATCCACGACTTTGCGGCCTCGGGATTAAAGGGGCTGTTCACCGTAGCCGGGGGCAACGCCGGCTTTTGCCGCTTGGTGGCCGAAAAGGTGACCCACCAAATCTGCGATAGCTTAAAGCACCGTGAAGAGTGCCGATCGGCATTCGAAAGTTTACCCGGCGGTAGCCACGAAATTCCGTGGGAAGAAGAGGCGCAACGCACGGGGCTGCCGCCGCGGGTGGTCCAGGGCATTATTCGACGCCATGGCTACCACGCCACCTCCATCTTTCAGCGCGCCCTCGAACACGCGGAGTTGTCGCGAACCTTATGCGAGTGCGAAGGCATCATCGCGGCCGAAGTCGAATTTTGCGCCCGTGAAGAGTGGGCGGGATCGCTCAAAGCGGTGGGCCGTCGCACTGGCCTATCGCCCGGCCTTTGCCACGGCGCTCGCTGCGCCTGGAACACGGCCTTGTTTCTGGCGCACTTAAGCTCAAAACCGGCGCCGCCCTTTTTAGAACAGGCCAAAGAGTGGGTTCACGAACGAGAGATAAGCCGCTCGTTGCTCACTTCGGGCGCCCTGCTTCCGGTGGTGGAGCGGGATCGCTACTTGGCCGCTTACCTTTTTCCGGAGGAGGCTTTGTGAGTCAGCGCGAGAGCCTCAACGCCGACGTGGCCGTTTTAGGCACCGGAATCTCGGGCTTTTCCGTTGCCCAGTCGCTGCAGAGCAAAGGGCGATCTGTCGTCATGCTGTCTCCCGCCCATTCTCCGGCGGGGGCCGCTACCGCATTGAGTTCAGGAATTTGGGACGTGGGCCCGGTGCCGGTTTCTTATTGGAAGAACACCGTACCGTTTCGTGAGCTCGTGCTTTCGCCGGCCTGGAGCCGCCCGCTTAACTCGTTGCTGCTCAACGATGCCGCGTTGAGCAGTCCGCAAAACGGCGTCAGTTACTCATCAGCGCACACGGACTCAAAAATTTTTACGTCACTCTTTCAAGGCTCCGAAGACAGGCCGGCGTTGCTACCGGTGGAAGGCGGCGCCTTCCGCGCCGCGTACGGCGCGCAACAGATTATTTTCAAATCAGACGTTACGGCGTGGTCGCGAAAGCGGGTGGGCATTGTTGTCTGTCCCCAATGGCGGCTTCCCACTGAGCTGTGGCTTCCGCTTTGGGCCGACGGCCTTCGCAATTTGGGGGTGAGTGCCGAGTTGGTGCCTTTTAAGGTCGTGCTTAAGGGTTTTGACTGGCCGCTTTCGCAGTTGGCGGCGCGGTTGACGGGTGACCAGAAGGTGGCCGCCCTTTTGCGCGATCAGATCAGAGAGGGGCTTAAGCACACGCCGGTTGATGTTTTGCTGTTTCCCCCGCTCTTTCTCGATACGGAAATGGCTTTGGCGTGGGAAAAAGAGTGGAACGTTACGGTGGCGGAATTCGCCTCGGTAACCGAGCCGGTAGCCGGCAAACGTTTAACCGAAACTATCAAAAAATGCCGCCACGATCTCAGTATTGAATGGATACCCGTGAAGAGCGTGCGACAACTTTCGCTGCGGCAAAATACTTTTTTGATCACCTCTGATCATGGTGAGGTCTTGGAGCTCAAGACCAAGGCGGTGGTGCTCTGTACTGGTAAGTTTTTGGGCGGCGGTCTGGAATCTAAAGATCGCTTTCGCGAAACGGTGCTCGACTTACCGCTATTTACGGCCCGCGATAAGAGGCAGAGAGTTTATCAAGATGAGGTGGCGATTGCCGATCGCTACCGGCTGGGGCTATGGCTCGATGAATGGCATCGCCCCAAGTCGCAAGAGGGCACGGTGGCCGAAAATCTTTTTGCTTCGGGCAGTCTGGTGGGCGGAATGGACTTTGCCGCCCACCGTTTTGGGTTAGGCTTTTTCTCCTGGCTGGGGAGGCATTGTGGAAAAAAGATCAATGAGTGGCTGGGGTAAGAAAATTGGCGGCCTCTTAAAGAAGCCTCGAGTCACTAAGCATCAGTCGCCAACTGACGAAATTAAATTGGTGCCGTTGCGTTTTCTGCCGTCGCTCTGCCTTGGCTGCTCGGCCTGCACTCTAACTTGTCAGGCGGTGGCTGACGGCACGGCACCTTCGTGGTTTGAGCCTAAGCTTCGTTTTATCTCAACCGTAGAAAACGAAAAGGCCTTTGGCTTTCCGTGTGAAACCTGTGGCCAGTGTGTGGCGTCTTGCCCGTTCGGGGTGCCACTGCACCGTCATTTGCTTTAACCCTAACCCCGAGTCATCGCCGCGTGCGCGTGAGCTCGTTCGCCGCAAAGATTCCTTTTTCTAAAATAAATTTTGTTACCAGTGTTCCCGGGGTGATGTCGAAGGCCGGATTGATCGCCGGAGTGGTCGCCGTGCACCACAATTGATCGCCGTAACCCTGCACTTCGGCCACCGGCCGCATCTCAATCGGAATGTTTTCGCCATTGGCGCATTCGAAATCTACCGTGGTCGACGGCGCCGCTACGTAAAACGGCAATTTGTGAAAGTGGGCATTCACGGCGATGGAGTACGTGCCAATTTTATTGGCGAAGTCACCGCTTAAGCTAATGCGATCTGCCCCCACAAACACTTTATCGATTTTTCCTTGGCGCATGAGTGCGGCGGCGACGTTGTCGCAAATCAACGTGTAAGGCACTCCCCATTTGGACAGTTCCCAAGTGGTCAGCCGCGCGCCTTGCCATAGTGGCCGGGTTTCATCCACGTAGACATGAATCTTTTTCCCCGCTTGATGCGCTTGATGAATGATGCCCAACGCCGTTCCCACGCCAGCCGTGGCTAACGAACCGGCGTTGCAGTGGGTGAGAATCGAATCGCCATTTTCTATTAAGGCCGACCCGTGGGTTGCGATCTGCGCGCAGAGCGCGACATCGTCTTCAAAAATTTTTTCGGCGGTGGCGGGCAGTAAGGCCATGTTGTCGAGCATGCGATCTATGGCATTCATCAGATTTACGGCGGTGGGACGTGCCCCGCGCAATTTAATTGCCGCCGTATGAACCGTTTCAATGGCGGCCCCGGTTTCGGCGAACTGGCCCAACGCAATGGCTGCCGCCACCCCGATAAGCGGGGCTCCGCGTACGCTAAGTTGCTGGATCAGCGTTACCATCTGATCGATGCTCTGCGACTCAAGCCAAACTTCTTTATGCGGAAGTAGCCGCTGATCGAGAACCCAGAGCTTTTTACCGTCGTAGCGAAGGGCGGCGGAGGTCATCGGTTTCATAAAATTTTTTCTCCGAGGGCTTGTCGTTTGTCCTTTAACCACTGAATTTCTTCAGGGGGCAGGGGGGTCAATTTTTGGAAGCCGCCCGCCAGCTCCACCGCGCTCTTTAAAATTTGCGCGGCGTGTTCAATTCGTTCCATTCCATTATAAGCCTCGGTCAAAGTTTCGCCCCATGCTAAAGCGCCGTGCCGGGCAAGAATCAGAGTGCGGTGGCGCGGCAAAAATGCAGACAACACTTCACCCATGGCCGCGGTTCCGGGCCGGGCAAAGGGGGCAATGGGCACTTCACCCACCGCTAAAATGAGTTCAGACATAAATTCAACGGGTAAGGTTTTTAACTGGGGAAAGGCAATTGACCACGCGATGGCGGTGGGCGGGTGAGCGTGAACTACGGCTTTGGCCTGCGGACAGCGCCGGTAAACTTCAAGGTGCATCTTTAGTTCGCTAGAGGGAGATCCGCTAACGGACGTGCCGTCGGCCTTCAACGTCACTAAGTCGCTTTGCAGAAGAAAGGCTTTATTGACTCCGCTGGGGGTGATGAGTATTTCGCCGCTGGGCAAACGCATACTGACGTTGCCATCGGCGCTGGCGGTTAAGTTGCGCTGATGCAGGAGGCGGCAAACCGAGATGATGTCCATCCGCCATAACTAAATGAGAAATATAAATTTAGCGAAGTCTTTTTGGCAATTTAGCGCCACGGGGGATCCGGCTATTGCGATTCCTTGAAAAATTTCGTCGAAGCATTTGCTTGCCGGTAACTCCGCGCAGCGAAGTCGCCGCGTACCCTACGTTACCGTTGGCAGCGCTATTTGGGTCGGGCAATTCGCAGATGGCGTCGCGCTCGGAGTTTTGTTCTAGAAACGAGGCTCCCGAACCGTCGTATAGAGTTAGCGCTAGGATATCAAAGTTTAAGAGATCCGTTTCGGTAACGTAGCCGGCGAGAATCTCTTCGCCATTGTTAAACACCACTTCGCGAACCAGCGTCCGGTACGATGGTGTTTG
The DNA here is from genome assembly GCA_043718025.1 of Pseudomonadota bacterium. Taxonomy (GTDB): domain Bacteria; phylum Bdellovibrionota; class FAC87; order UBA2466; family UBA2466; genus JBGSST01. Next base: position 33,168 of record JAYSWN010000019.1, on the reverse strand, counting down.
GTTAGCGATGGTAATACTTCCGATGTCGGTAGGCTGGGTTACCGATTTAGGAATAACGTAAACTTCGAAAATTGCGGGGTCGTTGGTTCGTACCGTGTAAATTTCAAATACTCCAAGAGTGCCTGAGCATTCCGAATAACCAAATTCACCACCGTTTTGAAGGTCTTCAAGGTTTCGCGAGCAGCTCATTGTGGCTAAGGCAAGGAAGCCCGTCGCTGCCAGCAGGAACATTTTTTTAAAGCTCAATCCAGCTTTTCCCATAAACAAGGGCCTTCCAAAAAAGTTAAAAGTACGCTCCCGATTACAATGCAAGCGGCTCGCCAGAATGGCGGTAACCCCGTAAATACTTAGGAGAACTACGTGTTCTCGTTGTCTTCACCAAACGGGGTGTCAAAGGCTGGTTCAGGGGGGAAAAGCGGGCTTTTTCGTTAGAGAATAAGGGGTTAATTGAGGGTGGCGTCGGTATTTTGAGCTGATCAACCGATCAGAAAGTAGACAGTTTTTTGGGCTGAAGACCGCTGTAGACTACTCTAACTCTTCGGCAAAGGGCTCGGTGGTGAACTTACCGTCTTTGGAGCCGGTGAGCACCTCGACCCGTTTTTCCACTTCATCGAGGTGAAGTAGACACTGGCGTGACAGTCCCACCCCTTTTTCGAACGACTTTAGCTGCTCTTCCAACGGCCCTTCAGCACGCTCGAGCCTTGCTACAATGTCTTCTAGCTCTTTCATCGACTCTTCAAATGTGGGATTTTTCTCTTTCACCATTGGTAAAACATCCTATGTTTCAAGCCCCAAGTACAGGTTTTCGTTACCAACTGAATCGACATTACGCATAAAAACTCACTGCCGAATTGACAGAAGATAGCCCGCCCAGCTACTCGCAAATGAGCATAGGCTTTTGTCAGATTTTGGGTTGGATGCCTTGTTAACAAATTTGGGAGCTACCTTGAAAAAATTCATCGTTTTATTTGCCCTTTCTTTGGTGCTCGGTACGGCTTGTACCAAAAAATCTGGCGATGCCACAACCGCCGCTGCCATCTCTAATGAAATCTTGTTTGGCGAGTACGGCTCGATGACGGGCGCCGAAAGCACCTTTGGCGTCTCCACCCATAAAGGCGTGATGATGGCGGTTGAGGAGGCCAACAAGGCGGGGGGGATCAAGGGCAAGCAGGTGCGCGTGATTTCGTACGACGATCAGGGCAAAGCCGACGAAGCGGTCACCGCGGTCACCAAGCTTATCACGCAGGATAAAGTGCACGTCGTTTTGGGCGAAGTCGCCAGCTCCCGGTCGATCGCCGCTGGCGCCGTGGCGCAGCAATATAAAATTCCCATGGTGAGCCCTTCCAGCACCAATCCCAAGGTGACTCAGATTGGGGAATACATTTTCCGCGTCTGTTTTATCGACCCTTTTCAGGGTTCGGTGATGGCGAAGTTCTCGATCAACCATCTCAAGATGAAGCGGGCGGCCATCTTTCGCGACATCCGCAGCGATTACAGCGTTGGTTTGGCCAATTTTTATGCTGAAGAGTATAAGAAAATGGGCGGCGAGATCGTAACCGACGTTGCTTATTCTTCTGGCGACGTTGATTTCAAATCGCAGCTCAACAGCATCAAAGGCAAGAAGCCCGACATCATTTTTGTTCCTGGTTACTACACCGAAGTGGGCTTGATCTCGCGTCAGGCTAAAGAGCTTGGTTTGAAAGCAGTGCTGTTAGGCGGCGACGGGTGGGATAGCGAAAAGCTCACTGAAATTGCCGGCGATTCGATTTTCGGCAGTTTCTTTAGCAATCACTACTCACACGAAGACAAGAGTCCCGTGGTGCAAAACTTTGTGAATCAGTACAAAGCCAAATATGGCGAAGTGCCAAACGGCCTGGCGGCGATGGGTTACGACGCGGCGCTGGTGGCTTTAGACGCTACTCGGCGGGCTACCGAACTGACTTCGGTTGGCATTCGCGCTGCTTTGGCCGCAACCACCAACTTTCAAGGCGTCACCGGCGTAATCACGATTAATAAAGATCGCGATGCCGTGAAACCGGCAGTGGTTCTCAAAGTGGTATCGGCAAATACATTTCAGTACGTGACTACGGTTAATCCGTAAGCACTTAACTGCAGAATTACCTTTGCAAGAATTTATTCAAAATTTAGTGAACGGTATTGCGCAAGGAAGCGTCTACGCGCTAGTGGCGCTGGGCTACACCATGGTCTACGGCGTACTGCAGTTCATCAACTTTGCCCATAGCGATATCTTTATGCTTGGGGCGTTTGCGGGGATTTATATCGCCGGCTGGCTGTCGGTTGGCATGTCTCCGACGGTAACCGTATTTTTGGTGATTGGCGGCGCCATGCTTTTTTGCACGGCGATTGCGCTGTTAACCGAGCGGATTGCCTATCGACCGCTACGCAAAGCGCCGCGCATTAACGTGCTTATTACGGCGATTGGCGTATCGCTGCTTCTACAAAATATAGGTCAGATTATTTTTGGTTCTGACCCGCGGGTGTTTCCGGCGATCATCCCCACCTACGCTTTGTTTGGTACCGAAGGTGTCGTCATCAACAACATTCAAGTGCTGGTGATTTCGGTATCGATCATCTTGATGGTGGCTTTACACTTCATCGTGCATCACACCAAAATGGGAATTGCGATGCGGGCGGTGAGTTTCGACATCCAAGTGGCCTCGTTAATGGGCATCAACGCCGATCGAATTATTATTTTTACCTTTATGATCGGCTCAGCGCTGGCCGGAAGTGCCGCCATTCTGTACGGCCTGTCTTATCCCAAGATTGAACCACTGCTTGGGGTGATGATTGGCTTAAAGGCATTCGTGGCCGCGGTCTTTGGCGGCATTGGCAACATTATGGGGGCCGCACTAGGCGGCATCATCATCGGCCTGGCTGAAGCCTTTGTTGTATTTTACGTGTCTTCCTCTTTCCGCGACGCCATTGCCTTCGCTATTTTAATTCTAGTACTGCTCTTTAAGCCTGCGGGCTTATTTGGGACCGTGCGGCGGGAAAAAGTATGAGCGTTGCAAAGCAATTTCTTATTGCCGTGGCCGTCACCGTGGGAATCTGGGCGGTGGGCTGGCTGCTCGAAGAAAATATTAATGCCTATTACTTGCGCGTGCTGATCAACTGCGGCATCGGCATTATTCTCGCTTTAAGTTTAAATCTGGTGAATGGCTGCGCGGGCCAGTTTTCATTGGGGCATGCTGGTTTTATGGGGGTGGGGGCCTACGTGAGTGCCACCATTACCACGGTTTACGGCGGCGCAATGTGGACGAACCCATTGGGCATCGGCGTTGCGGTAGTGGCAGGGGGCCTTGCGGCGGCCACCGCGGGCTACTTGGTGGGGTTACCCTCGCTTCGCTTGAAGGGCGACTACCTGGCGATTGTGACTTTAGGTTTTGGAGAGATCATCCGCATTGTTTTTTTGAACGTGGAATTGGTCGGTGGGGCGCGTGGGTTGCCCGGCATTCCGCGGTACTCTAACTTCTTTTGGGTTTTTGCTTGGGCCGCCGTCACATTAATCTTTTTAAAGAGGTTGAGTGAGTCGAGCTTTGGCCGCGCTATTCTTTCTATTCGCGAAGATGAGGTGGCCGCCGAGGCCATGGGAATTAATGTGGCCCATTACAAAGTGGTGGCTTTCGTTATCTCTTCGTTTTTTGCCGGCGTGGCTGGCGCCCTGTTTGCGCATTATCAGGGTTTTATCGATCCGCAGTCGTTCAATTTTAACCGCTCGGTCGACGTCGTGATTATGGTGGTGATTGGCGGTATGGGTAGTCTTACTGGTTCAGTAATTGGCGGCGTGATTGTCACCATGATGCCCGAGCTGCTCAGGGTATTCGATAAATACCGCATGGTGGTTTTTCCGTTGATTCTGATCGTGGTCATGTTGGTGCGGCCGATGGGAATTATGGGTTACCGTGAAGTGTGGCATTTTTGGGGTAAACGAAAAAAATTGGCCGAAGGGTAAGGATGCGGTTTGAGTGAGGTAGCGAAAAAAGGCGGACTGTTCAAAGCCAATGGCTTGGGTATCAGCTTTGGTGGCTTGCGCGCGGTAAACGGCTTTTCGCTCGAAATTCAGCCCGGCCAGTTGTGTGGTTTAATCGGTCCCAACGGCGCGGGAAAAACCACGATCTTCAACCTCATCACCGGGGTTTATCCGGCCGACACTGGCTCGTTAACTTTGAACGGTGTTTCGTTAATCGGCTTACCCTCGTTCAAAATTGCTAAAATCGGCGTGGCTCGCACGTTTCAAAATATTCGCCTGCTGAGTCAGCTGTCCGTCTTAGACAACGTGCTACTCTCCAATCACATGCGGGTGCAGTACGGCTATTTCGACGCTATTTTGCACACCAAAAAATTTCATCGCGTTGAAGCGGAGATGGCCGAGAAGGCCCGCCACTTGATTTACCTCATGGGGCTGCACGCCCGCATCGATGACCTAGCGATGAATCTTTCCTACGGCGATCAGCGCCGCCTGGAGATTGCTCGGGCCTTGGCCACTGACCCAAGCCTACTTCTTTTAGACGAGCCCGCCGCCGGGATGAACTCCGGAGAAAAAGTTTCTCTGATGAATACTATCGCCGACATTCGCAAGAAGTTTCCGGTCAGCATTTTATTAATCGATCACGACATGAAGCTCATCATGGGAATTTGCGAAACCATTACCGTGCTTGATCACGGCGAGTGCATCGCGGCCGGTTTGCCGCGTGAGATTCAACAAAACCCAAAGGTCATTGAAGCCTATTTGGGAGCCGCCCCGTGCTAGAGCTCAAAGATTTAGAAGTCTGTTATGGCCCCATCTCCGCCCTTCGCGGCGTGACGCTTAAAGTGGAGGCTGGTGAGACGGTGGCCTTAATTGGCGCCAACGGCGCCGGCAAGACCACTACGCTTCGGGCCATCTCCGGTCTGCTTAAAGCGTCGCGCGGTGGCTGCTTTTTCGAAGGTAAAGACCTCTCCAAGTTGAAGGCGCACGAAATCGTAAAGCTCGGGGTATCTCACGTGCCTGAACGGCGCGGAATTTTTGCCAATCTTACCGTGCTCGAAAACCTAAAGATGGGCGCCTACATCCGCAAAGCAACCACTTCAGACTACGACGAGGTCTACACGCTGTTTCCCCGGTTGAAAGAGCGTTTAGAGCAGGTGGCGGGTACGTTGTCGGGTGGCGAGCAGCAAATGCTGGCAATCAGCCGGGCGTTGTTGTCGAAGCCGCGTTTGTTGTTGCTCGACGAGCCTTCGTTGGGGCTGGCGCCGCAGATCACCAAAGTTATTTTCGATATTATCCGTAAGATCAATCAGTCGGGAACTACGGTTCTGTTAGTTGAACAAAACGCTCGGGCGGCGCTCAGCATTTCAACCCGCGGCTATGTGCTTGAAGTGGGCGAAGTGGTGTTTACGGACAAGTCAGAAACTTTGCTTAGCAATGACGTGGTGAAAAAAGCCTATCTAGGTGAACATTAAAGTTCATTGGTCAGAGTGAGGCTAGGGCCCAAGTGATCCGTCGGCGTTTCGCATTTACTTTACCGGCAAAACTTGGCGCACTACTACCCAGCCCGCAATGACGGATAAAATGTTCAGCGCAGGCAAACATGAAAAATTTACAAGCGAACAGACGGAAACGTCAGTTCCAAATCTCGGTACCCATTTTAATGAAACCCCCAATAAAGAAGCGATAACACTCATACCCATGCGACGTGTTATCACTAAGCGTTAAAGTACCCGAGTGATCGGGAATTGGGATCATTAATAATTTTTATAATCGAGATAGTCTAAAACTATGCCGTTTTGCCCATACCAAAAACGAGCAGCTTGTCGCCTTCGCGGAAAAGGACAACCATCTTGCCGCCTTTTCGCACCTCTTCGACTATGCCTACGCCAAAATGAGCGTGTTTGATCACGTCGCCCAATATGAAGTCCGTTTTTGGGGTGTAAGGAACCAGGGTTGCGGCTGATTTTTCGGCAACCTTCTTTTCCCAATAGTCGGCGGCGCGAACGACAGCTTTAGGTACGGTAGTCCGGGGTTTCGAGGTCTTACGGGGCATTCCGGGCAGGTTGGCGTCAGCCTTGGTGCCACGGAAGTTGTGCTGGCTCTTGCAGGTCTTACAAATGACTTTGGCGGGCCGGGAACCCATCATCGAAACGACGACATGGGCCAGATCCATCTTACATTTGGTGCACCAGGAGAGAGCATCTCCCCCAACGCGGGGGGTATCATAAAGTTTGGTCATATATCCTTTTACCGGTAATCAAACACAAGAGTCTTGGGGAATCTTACCTTTGCTGTAGAAGAGTACTTATCTTCCGCACTCCGGTATCCCAACGCACAGCCGCAAACCGTAGCGTAATCAACGCCGAGGCCCAGAATGCTATCGTACTGTTTGGGGTCCATTCCTTCCATAGGGCAGGCATCAATACCTAAAATTGCGGCCGAAGTCAGCAGATTGCCTAAAGCCAAATAGGTTTGTCGGCTATTCCAATGGATAATTTGCTCTTTGGGAACGGCACTTACGAAGCCGTTGATCGCTTTCTGGTAGCCAGAAAAGGTTTCGGCGGGCACCGCCCGCACCTGGGCAACTGTTTGGATAAATTGAGAAACATAGGCCTCATCCATTGACGTTTTGGCCGCAAAAACGACAAAATGAGAAGCCTCTTCGACTTGGCTTTGATTCCAACTGACCGGTCGTAATTTTTTTCGAATTTCAGGGCTTTTTATGCCCAAAAACTTCCAAGGTTGCAGGCCGAACGATGAGGCGCTCAGCCACATGGCCTGTTCTAGGGTGTTCCAGTCAGTTTCGGCGATTTTTTTTGTCGCGTCAAACTTCTTAACCGCGTAGCGCCAGCTCAGGGCCTCAATTAACTTAGAATTCTCAGTCCACTTCATGGGGGCTCCAACAAATTTTTTGACCAATCGCATCAGATTTGTATTAAATTAGCTCTTTCATGGTCAAGACCAATCCGAAAACGAAAGTCGCTCTGTTCCTACTTTTCGCGGTGGGCTACCTTCTGTTTTACGTCGTACCCAACTTTTTCCCCTTTTTTCAGCCGGTCATGTTGCCGAAACTGGCGATAGATACCGCCACGCCCTTTTTGCCGTGGACCTTTCTGATTTACCTTTCTGACTATCTTTTCATCTATCTGGCCATTCTCGCCCTGCATGGCGATGAATTTCACGCCTTTGCCCGCCAGATGTTTGCCGCCTTGGTGATGTGTGGGGCGTTTTTCATTTTTTTTCCCACCACCTACCCGCGGCCTGAATATCCCGAGGTTTCTAGCTATCTCCTTACGCTCGCCATGTACTGCGTGAAGGTCGGCGACATGCCAACTAACTGTTTTCCCAGCATGCACGTTGCCCTTACCGGAATCTGCATGTGGAATCTACGCGCGAAAACGCGGCCGGTATTTCTCATTTCGTTGGCTTGGACCATTGCGATTTTCATTTCAACTCTAACCACCAAACAGCACTACTTTGTTGATATCTTAGGGGGAGTGGGAATTATCGTGGCCTCGGGCTGGCTCGAAAAGTTGTTCGCCGCTAGAGGCCTTTCTTTCAAGTCGTGGCTACCGGCCCAGCGCAAAACCTCTTAAAAAACCGTCCGAGCGTCGTCCGGGCTTTTGTGTTAAACCCAGCTCGCCATGAACCCATTGGAATTACTGATACAACGTGCTCTAGAAGAGGATGACGTCACGGCCGACGTCACCACGGCGTTATTGGGCCTGCGCCAACGAACCACGGCTCAGGCGGTGCTCAAAGCCAAGCGACCAGGGGTGTTCTCGGGGCGCGAGTACGTTGAGTCATTTGCGCGCGTTTGGGGCGGCGGATTGAAACTGGAAACTTCCGTTACCGAAGGGACGCAACTCGCCGCAAACGATGTGATCGTGAAAATAGCGGGACCGGCCGGCGAAATTCTTCGCGCCGAACGAACCCTTATCAATGGCCTCGCGCTCAGTTGTGGAGTGGCCACGCTCACCGCCGAATTTGTATCTAGAGTGGGAAATTTACCGACTACGATCCTCGCCACCAGAAAAACGTTGCCCGGCCTACGCCCATTGCAGCTGCCCGCGGTGGTGGCCGGCGGCGGACGAATTCACCGGCGTTCGCTAAGCGATGGAATTTTAATTAAAGAGAATCATCAAGCGTGGGGTACTGAAGCTGAGATTGTGGGGCTGGCCAAGGCCTCACGTTCGCCGCTTCACCGCATCGAAATCGAGATTCAAGATTTTGCGGGGTTAGAGCGGGCGTTGGCGGCGCGACCCGACATCATTCTCATCGATAATTTTAATCTCGCCGACTTGGCCAAAGCGGTACGCATCGTAAATGAACAATGTGAAACCGAAGCCTCCGGCGGGGTTACTTTAGAGTTAGTTCGGGCAATTGCCGAAACTGGCGTAAATTACGTAAGCGTCGGCGCGCTCACTCACTCAGCAAAGGCGTTAGACATCTCACTCGATTTCGTGGAGAGGTTATGAGCCACTCGAGCGCAAAACCCCGCTCCACCGATTGCCTCATTCTCGGTAGCGGTATCGCGGGGCTGACCGCCGCAATCAAACTTGCCGAACAAGGGCGAAACGTCTTGGTAATCACTGCCGCTCAAAACCTTTACGACACCAATAGCTGGCGCGCTCAAGGGGGGATTATTTTTCAGGCGGTGGCCGGCAACGACGCTGAGCAGCTGATCACCGACGTGTGGGAAGCGGGCGCGCACATCAACTATTTGCCCGCCGTGCGCATGGTGGCCATGGAAGGACCCGAACTGGTCAAAGACTTGCTCATCGAAAAAGCGGCCGTGCCCTTCGATAAAGAAGAAGAAGGCAACTTTCGCCTCACCCGCGAAGGCGCCCACAGCGTCGATAGAATTTTACACCGGGGCGATGAATCGGGTTTGGCGATTGAAGAGCGGTTGCTTGAGTACGCTAAAAAGTTAGGAAACATTCATTTTTTAACCAATACCACCGCGGTTAATCTTTTGATGACGTCTTATCACGCCGCCGATCCGGCGGTTCGTTTTGAGGGCGCGCGCTGCTTAGGAAGTTTTGTCTTCGATCAAAACAGCGGTGAGACCTACCCCATTCTCGCCCATGAAACGGTGCTCGCCACGGGCGGCATCGGCCAACTCTTTTTGCACAACACCAATAGCAAATACTCCCGTGGTGACGGCATCGCGCTGGCTTATCGTGCGGGCGCGAGGTTAGCGAATCTTGAGTACGTGCAATTTCACCCCACCACTTTTTATCACCCTAAGGCACAGCGTTTTTTGGTTTCGGAGGCGTTGCGTGGTGAGGGGGGCAAACTGGTCAATGCTGCCGGACACCATTTTATTAAAGATCGGTTGCCGGAGTTTGAAGTTCCGGAGTTGGGGCCGCGCGATAAAGTGGCCCGCGCCATTCACGAAGAAATGCTTGCGACCGGTGTGCCTTGCGTCTACCTCGACATCAGCCATAAGGATCCGGCTTGGATCAAAGAGCGGTTTCCCTTTGTCTACCGCAGCTGCTTAAGTCACGGCATCGATATCACTACTCAGCCGATACCGGTGGTACCCGGTGCTCACTATCATTGCGGTGGGGTGTGGACGGATCTCGACGGCCAAACTTCGGTCGAGGGTTTGTGGGCGGTAGGAGAAGTGGCGTGCACCGGTTTGCACGGCGCTAACCGCCTGGCGAGCACTTCGCTGCTTGAAGGGCTGGTGTTTGGCCACCGCGCTGCCCAAGCCATTCACAACCGGCTCTATGGCCAAGCGGACACCACATTTCCTGAGGTTTTGCCGTGGAAGTCGGAGTCGCAAAAAGTCGATCCTTCGTTCTTGCAGCAAGACTGGATGACGCTCAAACACACGATGTGGAATTACGCCGGTTTAATGAAAAATGAAGAACGTCTGGCGCGCGCCGATGGGATTCTCAATGAGCTGCAAAGAGGCATCGAAACTTTTTATCGCAATGCCCACTTAAGCGATGAGCTGATTGGGCTGCGGCACGCCACCCTGGTGTCGCAACTTATCGTTGAAGCCTGTCAGCGTAATCGCGTTTCGCTCGGCTGTTACCAGCGGGAGGAGTCGGCGCGATGAGGCCTGATTTAGAGCGCATCAAAGAATTGGAAGCGTTGCCAGAATCCGAAGCCGCCGATCGCGTGCGCACTTTAAGGGCCGAGCACGGTAAGAATTTGTGCATCTTAGCTCACCTTTACCAACGCAAGATTATTGGCGAGCTTGCCGATTTTGTTGGCGACTCGTTTGGCCTGTCGCGATCGGCCGCGCATTTTGACGGCGGCCAGTACATCGTCTTTTGCGGGGTCCGGTTCATGGCGGAAAGTGCCCGCATATTGGCGCGGCCAGAGCAAAAGGTGATTCACCCCGATCCGGAGGCTGGCTGCCCGATGGCCGACATGGCCGATCAAGAACAAGTGAGTCGCGCTTGGAGCTTTTTATTGAAAGACGGTGGAGCGGTTCCCATTCCCGTCACCTACATGAATAGCACCGCGGAGATAAAAGCTTTTTGCGGTGAACACGAAGGCACGATTTGCACTTCGAGCAACGCCGGAAAAACTTTTGAATGGGCGTTTCAGAAATCAAAAAGGATCTTCTTTCTTCCCGATGAGCACTTGGGAAGAAACACGGCGATTAAGTACGGCATTTCTCCCGACGACATTGCGATCTGGGATCCGGAGAAGCCAGATGGCGGTGACCCCGATGCCTACGCCGAAGCAAGAGTGATTTTGTGGCGAGGTTATTGTCCGGTTCATCAAAAATTCACGGTGCGCGATGTAGAGCAGGCGCGAAAGTTTTATCCGCGGGCCCAAATCTTGGTTCACCCCGAAGTGCCCCATGAAGTGGTTAAGCTTGCCGATGCGGTGGGCAGTACTGATTTCATTCGCCAATATGTGGCCAAGAGCAAACCGGGAGACGAGATTTTTATTGCGACCGAATTAAACCTCATCCAAAATCTTCAGGCGCAGTACCCTGACCGGCTCATCACCAAATTACATCGCTCGCTGTGTTTGACGATGTATCAGATTACGTTGGGGCGTTTATTGTACTCCCTAGAAAACCTCGAAACGATGGAGACGGTGGAGTTGGATGAGAAGATCAAAGCAAATGCTTTGATTGCGCTTAAGCGCATGCTGGCGCTCGTCGGGTAGACTTACGGATCCGGACGACGCTAAAATCGAGTTTATGAATGCGGTCTTGGTGGAGGAGGCGAAGCGGCAGTCTTCTTCAAGTAAACTGCTTTGCCGGCTCCACGATTTTCTGAAGCCAAGCGCGCGCTTTCGCCTCTGCCATTTGCTATAATTACTAAACGCCTATTCCTGGCGCCTTTTAAATACCAAACATGACAAAACACCGCGTCAGAGTCGACGCGCCCGTAGGCTCGCCAAAGCCTAAAAAGGGGCGTGGTCCCACCCTAATTAAGGTCAACTGGGATCTGGTTCATCAGGTCCTTATTTGGCTACTCGGTATTGTAGTTGCCGTTACCGCGTTGTTCTTCAGTCTTCGTTTCGTTTTTCAGCGCGTTCCCTTTCAGACCTTGGCGCCGGTTACGCGGCCGCAACTGGCCTACGTGTATCGCAATCTTTTGGAGGGCAGTGAACTTCCCGAAAGAATCACCTTGCACACCTGGGCCGGGGCGAAAGAGTTGGTGCCGCGATATACAGTGGACGATCGCTATCAAGCCAACGCCGATGGTCTGTTCGATCTCTACAAGCCCGATTTTGGCGCGCTGGTAGCGATTGAAGTGGAGACGGGAAGGGTAATTACCCTCAGCTCTTTTTCTCGAGCGCCTCACTACTTCGGCAGCCTCACCCTTAAGGCCGTGTTTCCGGCCGCCAGTGTTTTTAAGGTGGTCACCGCCACCGCCGCCATCGATGCGCATAACCTCACCCCTGATTCAGTGATCACTTTTAGGGGGGGAAATCACACTCTCTACAAACGAAATCTGAGTGAGAATGAAACCAACCGTTGGGTGCGAAGCATGTCATTACGCGATGCCTTTGCAAAGTCGGTGAATACGGTTTTTGGTAAGCTTGCGGCTTTCATTCTTAGACCCGATGAGCTGGATACCTACGCCGGACGTTACCGCTTTAACAAAGGCCTCTCGGCCGATTTTCCGGTGCAGACGGGGCGATTTGATCTCGGTGAGAAAGACAGCTTTCGGCTTGCCGAACTGGGCAGCGGCTTTAATCGGGCGACTCAACTAAGTCCGGTGCAAGGCGCGCTGATGGCCGCGGCGGTTGCCAATGGCGGTAAACTCATGGCGCCCTACCTAGTGGACTCTTTAAAAGATGACGCCGGGATTACCGTATACGAGGCTAAACCAGTTCCGCTGGTGGACGTGATGAGCAAAGAGTCGTCTGACTACATGCGCCTGCTCATGCGTGAAACCGTGGTGCGCGGCACATCACGAAAAGCCTTTGGCGATTACATTCGTCGACCCAAAGCCAGCGATGTCGAGGTGGGCGGAAAGACCGGATCGCTCAAAGACGAAATTTTAAGGGGTAAGTGCGACTGGTTCGTAGGGTATGGCATGCGGGGCAATCGTAAAATTGCCGTCGCGGTGCTCACCGTTCACGAGAGTCAATGGCGGGTTAAGTCTTCAACCGTCGCTCGGCTCTTTCTGGAAAAATATTTAGACACGGCGATGGATAAATCGTTACTCACCAACGAAGAGGAAGACGAAGAGACCGCCCCGCCCGTAGATCAATCCAGCTCGCCGAAGGAGTAGGGAAGTGCTTCCACCGAGCTTGATCGAAGGGTGGTTACGCGAAAGGTGCGGCCGACATCCAGCACGCCAAATTCATTCTCTAATTTTAGCGCGGCGGCGGCGTTGTAGGTAATTCCCGCCAACGCTTCGGGCACCGTCATCTTCATCTGGCTGCACGCCAGCGTGGTCATCAGCGGCAAATTGCGGCTGGGGCAAGTGCCCGGATTAAAATCGGTAGAAAGCGCCACGCAGGCTCCGGCATCCAGCAACGCACGGGCCGGCGCGTAAGGCGTGCCGACAAAAAGCGAAGCTCCGGGCAGCAACACCGCAACCGTATTAGACTTCGCCAACGCTTCAATGCCTGCGGTAGAAACGTGATCCAAATGATCAATGCTGGCGGCGCCAATTTGGGCTGCAAACTTGGCCGAATTCAAATCGGTGAACTGCTCGCCGTGAATTTTGATTCCAAAACCGTGCGCTTTGGCCGCTTCGCACAGATCAACCGCCTGGGCCAAGGAAAAGAAGCCGTTTTCGATAAAAACGTCGAAGAAAGACGCCAGCTTTCGATCGGCTACCTCCGGAATCCATTCTTGAATCATCACGCGTACGTAATCATCGGCGCGACCATGAAACTCAGGCGGAACCGCGTGCGCCGGAAGAAACGTGGCCACCAAATGAACCGATGAGGCTTCACGCAGATGTTGAATGACTTCCAGCTGTTTGATTTCGCTTTCTAGAGTTAAGCCGTAGCCGCTCTTGATTTCGACGCAGCCTACGCCGTACTTCTGAAACCTGTCGAGCTCGCTCAGCGCCCGCTCTACCAATAATTGCTGGCTCGCCTCTCGAGTGGCCTTCATCGTCGAGAGAATGCCTCCCCCGCCTTCGGCGATTTGCTGATACGTCTTTCCGCAAACCCGTTGCGCGTAGTCGTGGTGACGTTCCCCCGCAAAAACCAAATGAGTGTGGCATTCGACGAGCTCGGGTAACCAAACCGCTGCCCCGCAGTCCTCGCGCTCTTCGGTATCGGCAAATTCGGCAGGTATTTCTGCCATTTTTCCGAGCCACAATATTTTTTGGGTTTCGATATCAATCACGATGGCGGCGTGTTCGATAATTCCCAAATCATCGTGCGTGATGTGGCGCCCTTTTTTTCGGGCCACCCCCTGCATAGTAACGAGTTGGCCAATGTTTTCGTAAAGAAAGGGCATCATATTTTTTTTCTCATCGGAATTTGCACGCCAAACTCGGCGGCGGTTTTTTCAGCGATTTCGTATCCTGCGTCGACGTGGCGGAATACGCCCATGGATGGGTCAGAGTTAAGTACGCGCGACAGGCGTTCATCGGCCTCTTTGGTTCCGTCGGCCACGATGACCATGCCCGCGTGAATGGAATAGCCAATTCCCACTCCGCCGCCATGATGCACCGAAACCCAACTGGCGCCATTTACGGAATTAACCAGGGCATTGAGAATCGGCCAGTCGGCAATGGCGTCACTACCGTCGAGCATGCCTTCGGTTTCACGGTTTGGCGACGCCACACTACCGCAGTCCAAGTGGTCGCGGCCTATCACCAGCGGCGCTTTCACTTTCTTTTCGCGAACCATTTTATTGAAGCGGAGCCCCGCTTTTTCACGGTCACCTTGACCAAGCCAACAGATGCGAGCCGGTAGCCCCTGAAACTGGACTTTCTCTTTCGCCAACCGAAGCCAGCGTTTGAGCCCTTCGTCTCGGGGAAAGAGATCAAGTAAGGCCTGGTCGGTGGCAAAAATATCTTCAGGGTCCCCCGATAGCGCAACCCAACGGAACGGCCCCATACCACGGCAAAAAAGTGGGCGAATGTACTCTGGCACAAATCCAGGAATGTCATATGCATTTTCGACGCCACGCTCTTTGGCGATGGCGCGGATATTGTTGCCGTAATCAAAAACCGGAATGCCTTTTTTCTTAAGGGCAAGTAAACCGCGAACGTGAATGGCCATCGAGTCTTTTGATTTTTCGATGTAAGCCTTCGGATCTCTAATACGAAGTTCGGCGGCCGCCGATAAAGTCATGCCGATCGGAATGTACCCGGTGAGCGGATCGTGGGCCGAGGTTTGATCGGTGACCAGATCGGGTAGAATTTTGCCTTCGGCAATTTTGGGAATTAGCTCGGCGGCATTTCCCACCAGCCCAATGGAAAGCGCCTTTTTCTCTTTCACGGCGGTTTGAATGTCTTGCAGCGCTTTCTCTAATGAGGTTTCGAGTCGGTCGAGGTACCCCGTCTCCATGCGGCGGCGAATGCGGTGCGGATCGATCTCAATGCCCAAAAATGCGCCGCCGTTCATCGTTGCCGCCAGAGGCTGCGCGCCACCCATGCCGCCTAAGCCTGCGGTTAACACCCAACGTCCGGCGAGCGTGCCGTTAAAGTGTTTGCGGCCTGCCTCGGCAAAAGTTTCGTAGGTACCCTGCAGAATGCCTTGGGTACCGATGTAGATCCAAGATCCGGCCGTCATCTGGCCAAACATAATGAGGCCGCGACTCTCCAGCGTGCGAAAGTAATCCCAGTTGGCCCAGGCCGGAACTAACAGCGAATTGGCGAGCAGCACCCGCGGCGCATTTTCGTGGGTGCGGATCACGCCAACCGGCTTTCCGGACTGGACGAGCAGGGTTTCATCATTTTTCAGAGTGGTTAGGCACCGGCTAATGGCATCAAAACATTCCCAGTTGCGCGCCGCCTTTCCCGTTCCCCCGTAAACCACGAGCTCTTTTGGATTCTCGGCGACATCAGGATCCAAATTATTTTGCAGCATACGCAAGGCGGCCTCTTGAACCCAGCCTTGGCAGTGCAGTTTTGTTCCTCGGTAGGCGCGAATTTCAACGTCACGAAAATTTTCGGCCACTATGCAAACTCCTTGGCGATTTTTCTATCCAGCTCGCCTTTTCGTAACCCGGCGGCAATCGCTTCAACGTCTGGCGAAAGGATGCGATCTTTTTCAAGGGGGGGCACCATGCTACGAATCCAGGTGGTTAGTAGCCGTGCGCCCCGATTTGGTTTTAACGGTTTTCTAAATTCCAGGGCCTGACAGGCGGCAATGGCTTCAATGGCCAACACGTATTCGCTATTTTCCAGAATCATTTTAGCTTTTCGCGCCGCCCACGGCCCCATGCTGACGTGATCTTCCTTTTCGTTGTTGGTGGGAATGGAATCGGTTGAAGCCGGATGGGTGAGCAGTTTGTTTTCGGAGACGAGACTGGCCGCGGTTACCTGCGCCATCATCAAACCTGAATTCAGCCCTTCGTTTTTAACCAGGAATGCTGGTAGCTCACTGAAGTTGGGGTCCATGAGCTTAGAGATGCGGCGCTCAGAAATGCTGGAGATCTCTGAAACCGCCATGCCAATGATGTCTAACGCAAAGGCCACTGGCTGGCCGTGAAAGTTTCCACCTGAAACAATTTCACCGGTTGCGGGATTCACCAGTGGATTGTCAGTTGCTGAATTTAATTCGATTTCGATCGTTCGACGGGCGGAACTGAGTAAGTCGCGACAGGCGCCGTGGACTTGAGGCGTGCAGCGAAAGGAGTAAGCATCTTGAACTTTTTCGCAAGTGGCGTGGCTGGCCGAAACTTCGCTTTCAACACAAAACTTAGCTAGGTTCGCCGCTGATTTCAATTGCCCGACTTGCGGGCGGGCTTCGTGAAGCCAAGCGGCAAAGGCCGCCGAAGTGCCCAAGGTGCCATCCAAACTGGCCGAGCAGATCAGGTCAGCTTCCTGCACCAATGCCTCCGCTCGTGAAATTAGAATGGCCCCGAGCGCGGTCATTTGCTGGGTTCCATTGATAAGCGAAAGCCCTTCTTTGGGCAGCAGCTTTACGGGCGCGATGCCGGCCCGTTGCATGGCTTCGGCTCCCGATGATTTTTTATCATCGTGAACCACTTCGCCTTCGCCGATCAGCACTAAAGCTAGATGCGCCAACGGCGCCAGATCGCCACTGGCGCCGACCGAGCCCTTCATGGGGATCGCCGGGTGAACTTTTTTATTTAGCATCTGGCAAAGGGTTTCGACGATCAGCGGACGAACGCCCGAAAATCCCTTGGCCAGAACGTTTGCTCTCAATAGTAAAAGGCCACGACTTTCAGCTTCACTATGCAACGGGCCGATGCCCACGGAATGGCTGCGGATCAAATTGACTTGCAATTCGTCTAGCGATTCCGGAGGTATTTTCACTTTGCTCAAAACGCCAAAACCAGTGTTGATGCTGTAAATGCGCTCGCCAGTGGCAATCGCCTTTTCAACGTGGGCACGGCTTTTTTCCATGAGCTTACGTGCGGCCGTATCGAGACCTACTTCTTGGCGATCGAAAACGACCGCGTGAAAATCAGAAAGAGTAAGGCGGTTGCCGTCGAGAAGTACCATGTAGTTTCAAATTCCTTTTAATTTTTCAATCGTCGCTTTGTAGTCCGGTTGCGAGAAGAGGCCCGTGCCCACCACTAAAATCTCGGCACCGGCGTTGATAACCTCTTTTGAGTTTTCTAGTTTGATGCCGCCATCAATCTCAATTTGCACCGCGTGCTTGCCAATTTTCTGCTTTAGCTCTTTGACCCGGTTTATGGAATTGGCGATGAAGCGTTGGCCGCCAAAGCCAGGGTTCACGCTCATCAACAAAACAAAATCAGCATCAAACAGCGAACCGTCTAGGGCGGCCAATGAGGTGCCGGGATTTACGGCAATTCCCGCTTTCATTCCCAGCTCGCGAATTCTGGCCAGAGTACGGTGCAGGTGCGGGGCCGCCTCAACGTGCACCGAAATCCAATCGCATCCAACGGAGTTAAAGGCTTCTAGGTAACGATCGGCATCGGAGATCATGAGATGCG
This sequence comes from Pseudomonadota bacterium, assembly GCA_043718025.1. Lineage (GTDB taxonomy): Bacteria > Bdellovibrionota > FAC87 > UBA2466 > UBA2466 > JBGSST01. The sequence goes on along the minus strand of JAYSWN010000019.1, from coordinate 15,628 downwards.
CATCGATGGGTAGCCGCGTGATCTTGCGAATGGCTTCGATCACCGGAAAACCGATGGTAATGTTGGGAACGAAGTGGCCATCCATCACATCGACGTGAAGCACGTCAGCTCCGGCCTCTTCCACTTTAAGGATCTCTTCTTTTAATCTTCCGAAGTCGCAGGCTAGAAGTGAGGGAGCAATTTGGATTTTTGAAGTGGCGTTTAGGTTCATAATTTTTCCATGCGGTGAAAGGGAAAATGGCCCCGGAAAGCCGAAAGGTATTCCGAAACGGTCACTGGTTTCCGGTTTTCAGGCTGGATCCTAAGAAGGTCAAGGGTTGTTTGGTCGCCACAGCTAACGGAAATAAAGGTTTTGTGGTCGGTTTGTAGGTCGCCCGGTTTGCCTTGGGGCTGGCGCTCCGCGGCACGAACCTCCCAGATTTTTATTCGCTGCGTGCCTAGTACCGTTTCGGCCGTGGGCCAGGGGATTAAGGCGCGAACCTGTTGTTGAATGACCGTGGCGGTCTGCTGCCAGTCGATAACCGCCTCCTCTTTAGTCATCTTTTTAGCGTAAGTGACCTTGGTTTCATCTTGCGGAACAAAAACCGCATTACCGGCTTCGATTTGGGCTAATCCTTCGCGAAGGGTTGGGCCGCTCAATGTCGCGAGCTTCATGAATAAAGTTTCGGAAGTGTCGGTGAGGGAGATTTCGCACTCCTTTGAAATGAGCAGATCACCCGCATCTAGCTTTTTCACCATCTTTTGTATGCTGACCCCCGTCACTTTATCGCCGTTCCAGATGGCGCGTTGAATAGGCGCGGCCCCGCGGTGACAAGGTAGTAGCGAGGCATGAACGTTCAAGCTGTACTTGGTGGGGAGAGAGAGCAGCTCTTCCTTTAGCAATTGGCCGAAGGCCACGACCAAAACCAGATCGGGCTTGGTGGCGCGAATTTTTTGCACTACGTCAGGATCATTCACGTTAGCGGTTTCAATTAGGGCCAGCCCTTTATGCGTGGCCAGCTGGGCAACCTCGGTCGCCTCAATTTTTCTCCCCCGCCCCTTTTCACGGGCGGGCTGGGTGACCACCAGCTCAGGCTTGCCATAGTGCGCGCACAGGTCATCCAGCACGGTAGCCGCAAAGTCAGGAGTGCCCAAAAAGACGTAACGAAGCATGGGCCGAGAATAAGAAAAACCAACCGATCCGTCTACCGCTCAAATTTGCCTCGATTGTAGAGCCAGGGTTAGCGGTGGTGGTTACCGTGGTGGTGGCAAGAAGCGGTTTGGGCACCTTTGGTCTAGACCCTATTTGTGGTGGGTTCGAATATTAAAGAGTCACTTGTTTGGCCAGTTTTCTCTTGGCCAACCGTCGTTTGATCGCCGAAAGCCGATCAACGAAAACGATCCCGTCCAAGTGGTCATTTTCGTGCTGGATGGCCACCGCCAGTAGCCCCTCCGCTTCTAGCTTTCGGACCTTTCCGTGGCGGTCTTGATACTCGAGCAGAATGTGGTTCTTGCGCGTGACCTCTTCGGTGAATCCGGGAAGGCTCAGACACCCCTCTTCATAAACAATCTTGCCTTCGCCGTGAGTAATTTTTGGGTTGATGAATTCCCATTTCTTTTTGCGCTGCCCTTCTTCGCCGCCTAGGTCGATAACGAAAATGCGCAGTAATTGATCTACCTGAGGCGCCGCCAGGCCAATGCCGTCGGCCTCGTACATGGTTTCGGCCATTGACTCAAGCAGCGCGTGAATCTCCGCATTGAATTTGGTAACGGCAACGCTAACTTTGGCCAGCCGCGGGTCAGGGTACTTTAAGATCTCAAGCGGCATTTACGTTCCTCGACGCGTAAGTAAAAACAGTGAGACGCCCAAAAAGGTAACATTGGGCAACCAGGCCGCCACGTAGGGCGGCAAAAAACCACCGCGGCCCACGGAAATCGCCAACCGGGCTATCACTAAGTAGACGAGCGCCGTCATGAATGCCAAGGCTACGTTTTTCGTTAGCGAACGGCTGCGCATGGGTTGAATGCCCAGCGGAATGGCTAACAGCAAAAAAATAAGCGGAGAAAATACGTAAGCTAACCGCTCATGGTAGTGCACTTTGGTAGAGGTGGTGTCGAGCCCCGAGCTTTCATGCTGCGCTAAGTAACGGCGCAGCTCTTTTAAACGCATCGACTCCTCCTGCACCCGTATTGCCTTAAAATCGGTAGGCTTCTCGGGAATGATTGAATCCATCTCGTCAAACTGCTCAAGCTCCGGAAAGCCATGGCCCGGATACTTCACCGCAAATCCCTTTCCCAAAATCCAATCATCGCCATTGAACTGGGCGTGGGCCGCGTGCAGCTTTTGGCTTAAGTGAAACTCTTTTTCCAGAAAGTAAATGCTCACGTCCTCCATCCGGTTTCTTTCGGGGAGATAGCGGCCAATGTTATAAACCAGGTTGTTGCTGCGGTACCAAAAGCCCCCTTCCGGACGGCTCATCGATAACTGATCTTGATCGATGCCTTGCTCGAGAAACGCGCGGCGCGAGTTAAAAGCAGGAACCCAAGAATCGAACACTAAAAAGTAGAACGTAGAGAGGGTGGCCACCACGGCGACCAGCGTGGAAACGATGCGAAACGAACCAATTCCACCGCAATATAGGGCAAGAATCTCATTTGAACGTGACATGGTGGTAAGCAAAACCAATGTGGCTAGCAAAACCGCCAAGGGAAAAAACTGCTGCAGATAAAACGGAAACTTGTAGCTGTAAAGTATAAGCATGCGGGTTAAGTCTAGATTGATCTCCCACATGTGCGACAAAAAATCCATGCCTAGGCCCAGAACGCCTAAACCCAAATGGATGGCGAAAAAATAGATAACAAACTCTTTCACCAGATAGCGATCGAGAATGTCCATATGGTTTAAAGCCCCTTTACCGTTTCAATCAACTGCTCGATGGCGAGCGTTAAGGCGCCGACATTGGTACCGCCGGCTTGGGCAAAGTCGTTTCGACCGCCGCCGGTGCCGCCGATGGTGGTGGCAATGGGGCGAATCAGTTGACCGGCGTCCAGCCGTGGCACCAGATCTTTAGATAGGCCAAGGCAGAGCGAGGCTTTGCCATCGGCTTCACAGGCCAGGAGAATAATTGTTTTATCTTTGAGCTTGTCTCGCACTTGATCAACGAGCGTACGCAAGATCTTAGGATCCACATTAGCCACTTTTTCGGCAACCACCTTGAAGCCGTTGATCTCTTTAGCCCGTTCGTGCAGCGCCGCCTCTTTACTGCCGCCACCCGATTGCGCCAGTTTCACCTTAAGGGCTTGCAGCTCTTTGTTGAGCTTGGTGTTGTCACTCATCAGATCGGCCACTTTTTGCGCCACCACTTTGTCATTTACGTTGAGGGTGGATTCAACTTCGCGCAAAACCGCATCGCGGTTGGTCAAAAAACCAATTGCCTTGGTGGCGGTGATGGCCTCGATGCGACGAACGCCGCTAGCCACCGAAGACTCCGACAAGATTTTAAAGAAGCCGATGTCGCTGATGTTGTCTAGGTGAGTGCCGCCACACAGCTCAACGCTAAAGGCGTCATCACCGCCGACCCGAATTACGCGAACCTTATCGCCGTATTTGTCATCGAAGAACGCCAAAGCTCCCGCTTTAATCGCCTCGTCGTAACCCATTTCAGATTTGCTGACGGCGGTGCCTTTGGCCACTTCAGTGTTTACCAGCGCTTCGATCTGAGCTTTTTCTTCGGGGGTAAGTGAGCGCGGGTAGCTGAAGTCGAAGCGTAAACGGTTGCCATCGACTAAGGAGCCTGCCTGTTTCACCCGATCTCCCAAAATCTTTCGTAATGCGGCATGAAGTAAATGAGTGGCGGTGTGATTAACGGCCGTGGCTTTTCGGTTTTCTGCATTCACTTCAATGTCGCAGCCTTCACCCGATTTTAACGTGCCTTCGGTAACCTTCACAAAATGGATATGCCATTTGTTTTGTAGCTTCGTAGTGTTGAAGATGGCGGCTTTGGTGGTGCCTTGAACGAGAGATCCTTTGTCGCCCGCTTGTCCGCCGCTTTCACCGTAACAGGGGGAGGCCTCAAAAACGACGAGGCCCACCTGTCCTTTAGCCAACGCCGTGATAGGCGCTCCGGTTTCGTCGGCCAAAAAAGTCAGCTTTTGGCGGCTAAAGAGCGATGAGTAGCCTAAAAACTCGGTGGCTTTCACGGAGGACAACGTTTTGGTGAGGGCTTCCGCATCGAAACCCTTGGCTACCTTAGCGACGCCGCTCTGGGCGCGCTGCTTTTCCATTTGCGCGGTGAACTCTTTTTCGTCGACACTGAAGTGCTTCTCTCTGGCGATCACTTCAATCAGATCGTAGGGGAAGCCAAACGTGTCGTAGAGCTTAAAGGCGACGGCCCCGGGAATTACCTTAGATCCGCCCTTGGTTAACCCCGCCAGGGTGTCTTCGAGCACGCCCATTCCGCGGTGTAGAGTTTCGTGAAAGCGCTCTTCCTCTTCGCGCATTTCAGTCTGCAAATTCGCTTGGTGAGTTTTGAGCTCAGGATAGACGTCGGAAAACTCATTGATAACCGAGGGCATCAAGTCGTAGAGAAACGGTTTTTCTTGATTGAGTTTTTTGCCGTGGCGGATGGCGCGGCGAAGAATGCGGCGAAGTACGTAACCCCGTCCTTCGTTCGAGGGAGTCACGCCGTCAGATAGCAAAAAGGTTCCGGCGCGCAAGTGATCGGCAATCACGCGCATGGACGTGGCGGCATCGCCGCCGTCTTCGTACTTCATGCCGACCTTGGCGGAAATCGCCGAAAAAATCGGTTTAAACATATCGGTATCGAAGTTGCTGTACTTGCCTTGCATCACCGCGGCCACGCGCTCGAGCCCGGCGCCAGTGTCGACGCTAGGCTTTGGTAGCGGCACCATTTTGCCGTCGGCACTGCGGTTAAATTGCATGAACACTAAATTCCAGATCTCCACAAAGCGGGTGGAATCGGTTCCCGGCGTGCCGTCTTTGCCAATGCTTGCGTGTTCCATGCCCCAATCGAAATAGATTTCTGAGCAGGGTCCACAGGGGCCGGTATCGCCCATCGCCCAAAAATTGTCTTTTTCTCCCAGCCGTTCGATACGGCTAGGGTTCACGCCGATGCTCTTCCAAATTTGTTCGGCCTCATCATCAGTTTCGAAAACGGTGATGCGCAGACGGTCTTCGGGCATGTTGAGTTTTTTGGTGAGCAGCTCCCACGCAAACGCGATAGCGTCTTTTTTAAAGTAGTCGCCGAAAGAAAAATTACCCAGCATCTCGAAAAAGGTGTGATGGCGCGGGGTGAATCCCACATTTTCTAAATCGTTGTGTTTGCCGCCGGCGCGCACGCATTTTTGCACGGTGGCAGCCCTTACCGAGGGCGGCTTTTGGATTCCTAAAAAGTAGTCTTTAAATTGGACCATGCCCGCGTTGGTAAACAGCAGGGTCGGGTCACTGGCCGGAATTAAGGGGCTACTTTTGATCCTTTGGTGCCCCTGGCCTTCAAAATACTTAAGAAAAGTCTCTCTGATTTCGCGCGCTTTCATTGTGGGCCTGAGCGTAACTCAGCACGTCCAATTTTGCGAGAGTGGGCACACCTGTCTCGCCAAAACGGCCATTTTCGTGTAGTCGATTTTGATGATTCGCAATGACTGGACTACAGAGCAGGTTTTGGCGGTACTTTCGGCCCCTTGGGAAGAGCTAAAGGGCATGGCTAAAGCGGCCCATCGAGAGTACGCCGCTCGTGACGTGCAGCAGTGCGAACTGCTCAGCGTAAAGACCGGCGGTTGCCCCGAAGATTGTGGCTATTGCTCGCAAAGCGCCCATTACAAAACCCCAGTAAAACCAGAGCCTTTACTTTCGGTTGAAATGGTAAAGGCTAAGGCCGGTGAAGCCCGGGCCCGCGGCGCAACGCGGTTCTGTTTAGGGGCCGCGTGGAGAGACATTCCCGCTGAAAATGACCCCCGGTTTTCCCGCGTTTTGGGGATGATCGAAGCGGTTGCGGCCGAGGGCATGGAGGTGTGTTGCACCTTGGGCATGGCCACCGAAGGGCAGCTCCACAAAATGAAGGCGGCCGGCCTAACCGCCTACAATCACAACTTGGACACGAGTCGCGAATTTTACCCCAAAGTCATCTCTACCCGCACGTACGATGACCGGTTGCAAACCTTGCAGGCGGCCCGAAAAGCCGGCGTTCAGCTATGCTGCGGTGGCATTATCGGCATGGGTGAATCCGCCACCGATCGCGCGGCGTTACTCGCCGAGCTGGGCCGCATGAATCCCCATCCGGAAAGCGTGCCGGTAAACCTCTTGGTTCCGATCGATGGCACGCCGATGCAACCAAACCAAGGTGTTCCGTTTGAAGCGTTTTTGCGTACGGTTGCGGCCGCCCGCGTCGTGATGCCTAAGTCGCGCGTTCGCCTTTCCGCCGGGCGTAACACTCTGACCGTCGAACAGCAGCTTCAGTGTTTTGAAGTGGGCGCCAACTCTATCTTCGTCGGCGAAAAACTTTTGACCGCAGAAAATGTGGAACTGGGAGGCGATCAGGCGCTTCTAAAACAAGTGAGCGCCAGTTTAGGTTTGTCCCCAATTTAGGTTTTTTCCAAGGTCCGACGAGATTGGGTCCGAGTTATCAATCCCGTGGTAGAATACGCGTTAACCACACCCCCAACATGTCGTTGCCCCTCACCCATTACTGCCGTTTCCGCCTATACGGGCTATTTTTTATATTCTTACTAGCGCCTTCCATTGGGAAGGCCTTCAATACAATCGATTGTAAAAAAAGCCTCCGTCTTTTTGGGCAGACCGGCATTGAAATGGAATCGGAGTTTGATCATTATTTCACCCTAAGCCAGGCCGTGGTCGAGCATTCCGAAACTACCACCGGCACGCTGGCGCCTTTGCTCGCGGCTCACGAAATACCGTGGCCACTGGTCAAGTATTTGGAGGCCGCCGGGGGAGCCAAAAAAACTCGCGAAGTGATTCTGGCCCTCCGGTGGAAAAGTTTGCCGTCCGCCCTACGGGTTGAAATTTTAGACGACTTACACGCCCAAAAAATGAGTAGGGGACGAACTTTGCGCGAGCTACTTCCCCACCTCAGCCCCGTGGACGTGGAGGCCGTCAGAAGCCAAATTCCGGCGCTCGCTAAGCTAAGTTTTGAAGCCGCGTACAATGAAATTTTCAAGCTCACCGTCGAAGAGGTGCCGACTGAGGTGCTGGCCATCTTGGCGGAGCGTGATCCGCACGCGTTTCTCGCGGATCTGCCATTGGCGCTTCCCCTGGCCGAACTTACCATTCCGTTTATTCTACCGCCGGATGAATACCGGCCTTCATCGGCTTTCGATCGTTGCACTCAGTACTTGCGGCTCAGGGAGAAACTCGGGGGCGACCAGCCGAAGTTAAAGGATCTCTCACCGCAACTTCAGGCGGACTTTCTTGAAGTGATGGGCGGCGACGAAGTGCGCAATCACCGGGAGTCTATGTCGAATCGCCAACTGGCATTTACGGCTGGCGCAATGGAGGTGACCGATGAAACCGTCGTTTCCCCTGCCTTTCTCGAGTGGAAAACCCAAATGACGGCGTTGGGGCTCGATTGGCGAAAACAGAACATGCGAGGGGTTCCCAAAAACGTGGCCGCCGATCTGTTGCGCCATTTCGGCATCGCGAGAATGCTGGAGCGACGGAGAAAAATTCGGGGGCACGAAGAGTGGAACCAGGATCGCTCCCTATTTGGGTTACGGCCTCCGTCCAACGTGGTGGTCGACTTTGTGGCCCCCACCACCCTATTCGGAAAGTTCTATCCCGTCGGTCGGCACCGGGTGTTTACCGGCGCCCTTTTCGAGCCGTTGGTCGAGAACTTGTCGGAAGAGGCTAGGCCTTCACACGGTCTCGAACTCAAACTGCGCGCCGGACGCCAAGAGGGGCTATCGACCTCGCAAGTCATCGAAAGCACCTGGAAGTTGCAAGCGTTAATGGGAATGCAGCCGACCTCCCTGCACGCCCACGTGGTTGATGAAATGTCGGCCAAAGCCAGTGTGCCGGCGGCTTTGGAAATGGAGCGGCGGTTGGGCCTTATCGAAGCCTTTCGCCTCGTTGAACAGGGTGAGCCCATCGAGGTGAGAGAGGAAGATGGAATTCACACTTTTGGCCCCACCAGTCCCCAATACTACGGTCCGCGGGTACGCAAGATGTTGAATACGGTCATTCACGCGGGGAAATGGGTTCCGAGGCAAAAGGGGCACGTGGATTTTCGTGGTCCCGATGTTTATGGCGCGGGGCCGAATGGCCGACCCAATGTAGGATTTGATTTTCGCACGGTATCGGCTGACCATTACTGGCCGGAGTTGGCCCCCATTGTCGATCGGGTGCAGAGCAAAATGAAAGATCCCAACTACGGCATACCGATGGACGCTTGGAATGCGTGGTACCGGCATCATTACGGCGAAAGTTCTGACGAGCGGGGCCAAGCCCTGATTGATCTGCAGTGGAACCGGGAACTGCCGCAGCTATTAAAGGCTCTGAAGCCAGAGCTCAAGCAAGTGGTGACTCCCCATTTGATAGATCGCATTCAATCGCTAATCGCCCTGAAGGACGGCTCTTTAAGCCAATCTAATTTGGAAGTGAAACTGTTACTCCAAGACTGGTCGCGAGAGCCCACCCTGTACGGAAAATCTGACGTGATAAAGCAGGTTGAGGTGGCTCAACTCAACGCCTTGAGGCAATTGCAGGAAGGCCGAAATCCAACCGCGGTGGTTCGCGATTTTGTGGTGGTAAGCGGTCTGCGCAAGATCGTGACCGAGTCGTTTGGCGCCCGCTACGTAAAAGTGGACGGGGTTAGATAAAAAATGTGAGCCAACCGTTTTTTCAATTCGGCAAGGTGAGCGATTTACAGAGCTCGACCAACGGCCGCGGCAAGGCGCGTCCCTTCGGAGAAACCGCCGCCACGGTAGTGGTAGCTTTCCATCCTGGTAGCGGCAGTGTCGCTAAGCGATGCCAGCTGCAGAATGGCTCGGGGATAAGCGCCCAAGCGTCAGAGGTGCCGAGATAGGCCGCCGCTACGTCGTAAGCATCAAAAACAAATCTTAACTGGGGAGTGATTTTGAAAAAACTCAACTCGGGATGTTGTTCGCAAACGTCGATGCCGTGAAAGGCTTTGGGCAAGGCGCAGGGGGTATCGTTCAGCCATTGAATTAACGCCGCCGGTTTGAGCGTGAGCGCTTTGTGACGAGGGCGTACGACCAAACGTAAGGGCACGTCGTAGAGTTTTTCCACCGTTACGCCAGGAGTGGGAAGGGGCGCAAAACAGAATCCAACGTCTAACATCCCGTTATGCACGTTTTCCACCACTTGCGAAGAACGAAAAGAGAAGAACTCGGTCATCACCTGGGGGTGGGCTTTTTGGATGGGGGCCCACGACGGAACCACCCATTTATCGACGAGGCCGTGGGTCGCTCCGATGCGAAATGTGCCCTGCCATTCAATATCGCCGGCGGCGATTTCATTTTTGGTGTTTTCAATTTCGGCAAGGATCTTTTCGGCGCGTTCGGCCAATCTTTTACCGTGAGCGGTTAGGCAAATATTTTTCCCGGTTTTCTCAACTAACGGCCGTCCCAGCTTTTCTTCCAGCATCGCAATGCTGTGGCTAACCGCGCTAGGGCTGATGTTTAGCTGCTTGGCCGCTTTGCCAATGTGCTGGGTTTTGGAAACCGCAAAAAAATACTGAAGCTGGTCGAACTTCATGCCTTACGTTGCCGGTGCTGGAGACGCGGGCTTAGCGTCGATGTTATTCGCCACGAGCTCCATCACGTCCATCACTTCCACCTGTTCGCCCAATCCTTTTTCATTCACTCCGCTGCCCATCATAATGCGGCAGAAGGGGCAGGAGGTTGCAATGACGTCCGGTTTTTTCTCGAGCGCTTGCTCGGTGCGCATCACGTTTACGCGCTGGTCTGCTTTTTCTTCCACCCACATCCGTCCGCCGCCCGCTCCGCAGCAGGTGCCTTCGCGGCGGTTCATGGTCATCTCAGTGAGTTTGGCGCCGGGAATGGCGGAGAGCACTTGGCGTGGCTCTTCGTAAATGCCGTTGTGCCGGCCGAAGTAACATGAGTCGTGGTAAACCACGTTCTTGTTTCCAAGCGTTTCATTTTTCACTTTGAGCTTACCGTCGTCGATCAGTTTTTTGGTAAATACCGCCGCCGCCTCCACTTCCCATTTGCCGCCGAAGGCCGGGTACTCGTGCTTCATCGTGTTAAAGCAGTGCGGACAGTTGACCAAAACTTTCTTCACGCCGTAGCCGTTGATCATGGTGGTGAGCCCTTCCGCCATGGTTTGGTAGAGGTACTCATTGCCGAGCCGTCGGGCGGTTTCGCCGTTGCACAGCTCTTTTTTACCGAGGATGGCAAAGGACACGCCGGCCTCTTTCATGATCTTTACGAAGGACTGAGTGGCCTTCTTGTGTTTTTGATCGAAAGCACCGCCGCAACCAACAAAGTACAAGTACTCGGCGTCGGGCTTTTCATCGATGGTCGGCACGTCTAAGCCCTCGGCCCACGCGGCGCGTTCTTCGGAGGAGATGCCCCACGGGTTCGAATTGTTTTCTAAGCCCTTAAAGGTGCGGTTTAGCTCTTCGGGAAACCGCGCGGCCTCTTGCACTAAGTGCTGGCGAATATCGACGATTTTATCGACATATTCGATGTTAACCGGGCACATCTCTTCGCACGCGCGACAGGTGACGCACGACCAGATCACGTCGTCGGCAATGGCTTTGCCTTCGCCCACCACCACGTCAAAAGTGGCCGCGTTGTCGGTGCCGGTTTTTTTTCCGGCGGCAATGACGGCATTTTGTTGTCCGTAAACATTGTCGCGCAGATTCAAAAGAAACTGTCGCGGGGCTAAAGGCTTACCCGTTGCCGTGGCGGGACAAAACGAGGAACAACGGCCACACTCGGTGCAGCTATAGGCGTCTAGCATTTGTTTCCAAGTAAAATGAGTCGGCTGCGACCGGCCAAAAAGCGGATCTTCACCAGAGTAGTCTTTTTTACTCAACCAACCGGCGGCTTCAAGCTTGCCGAAGAATACGTTGGGAATTGCGGTGATGATATGAAAGTGCTTGGAGCTCGGTAGAAGGTTTAAAAAAACCAGCACCACTAGGTTGTGCACCCACCAGGAAATATCGACGAGCTGTGACGACAAAGCCGGATAAACCGAAAGGTAATTGGCCAAGCGCCAGGTAATGGGCTGCCACAACATCTCTTTGCTGAGATGGGGGTCGTTGGGTAGCACGACCAAAAGTGCGGCGTCGTAAATAAAACCCGAAGTCATGATCGTGCCGATAAAGAACAAAATCAGAATCGCCTCACCGTGCGACTGCGATTTCAATTTGGCTTCGGCGGGCAAAAAGCCGTAGAGACGGGTGGGGCGGACCACCAACCAGCGAAATAGGGCAATGCCCACCGCAATCAACACGCCGGCCTGAAAAAAATCTTTGGCGAAGGCGTAAGCGGGGCCTAGGTGTTCGCCACCCAAACCCGGAATGCGGAAATCCCAAATCCAGCCACGCAAAAACATGGTGACCACTTGCAGGGAAAGGGTCATGAACCCCCAAAAAATAATGATGTGCATCCAGCCCGACGGCTGGTCGCCTAAAAAAAATTTATATTGGCCGAAGGCGTAGAGGATCGTGTTTTTAACCCGCTTGCCCCAAGTCTTTTGCGAGTAGTCGCGCCCGTCGTCTTTGCGAAGGGTGAGTAAAACCCCCATGCGGCCCCAGATCTGGAAGACGAAAAAGCCGATTCCGGCCACGAAGGCGAGCGTCCAAAGCAGTGTTGTCATGAAGCGATCCTCAACTGAAAAACTAGAGCCCGCAGAGTAATCCACCCCCCGCCGCTACGCAATTGGCAGCAGGTCTGAGTTTTGGCATTCCCAAGCCGAAACTTTGGCCGAACACTCCGCAATCTTTGCGGTGTCGATATCCACGAACAGAATGTCGGGATCGGACTGAAGTTCGCCCACCGTTTCGCCCCAGGGGCCCACCACCATGGAGTGGCCGTAAGTGGGTTTATTTTCGCCGGTGATGCCGGTCTGTCCCGGCGCTACCATAAAGAATTGGTTTTCAATGGCCCGGGCCCGGATCAAAGTCTCCCAATGGGCCTGGCCCGTTGGTGCGGTAAAGGCGGAGGGCAGAATAACCACTTCAGCTCCACGCTTTTTCAGCGCCCGAAATAGCTCGGGAAAACGCAAGTCGAAGCAGATCGCCAGTCCCACCTTCATGCCGGCAATTTCGGTGACCACAATGTCGGAACCGGCCTCGCAATAGTGACCCTCAAAATAGTTGTGCTCGCCAAGAGTCGCGCGAAAAAGATGGATCTTGCGGTAGTAAGCCGTTGGCGTTCCTTCCACCGAAAAAACCGGCAACGTATTGAAATAACGCCCCGGAGAATTGGGCACTGGTTCACGCACCGAGCCAGGTAGCACGGCAATTTCATAATCTTGCGCCCATTTCGAAAAGCGCTCGAAGATAGGCTCGAACTTGTCGACGGTGGCCAAACTCTGAATCTGTGGCCCAATAAAGTAGGCCATTTCGGGAAAGGCTACGAGGTATGCGCCTGCCTGGGCGGCCTCTTTTACTCGGCTTTCCATAAGGCGCAGGTTCTCTTCAAGGTTGGCGCTAGACGTCATTTGAATTACGGCAATCTTAGGCATTCTCGGTTTAAACATTTTCTCTTTTCGTTGTAAGCCAATTCTTTGCTCAATCGGTGAAGGTGGGGAAAGCGACCTACGCTAAGTGCGCCTTGCCGAAGCGGCCTTCAGAAAGTACCTTTCGCCACTATGAAATTTTCACTCGTTTGTTTTCTTACCGTTTTCCTGCTGCCTGCTTGCCAAAGTTCGGGCCCCGTAGCATCGCCGGTAGCTGGCTTGACGCCAGAGGGGCAGGCCTCTTCGGCGTACTACTCCGAATCGCATCTCGATTTTTCAAAGTGGAAACGCGATGCCACCTGCTGTACGGCAAAAGGCCGGCAGTCGGCCATTGCCTCCGGTGGCACGCATTCGTCAAAAGCGGGTAAAGCCGTTTTGGAAAAGGGGGGAAATTTAGTCGATGCCTCAATTGCTACCGCCTTCGCCTTGGCGGTGGAGCGCCCCTTTTCGTGCGGCATCGGTGGCGGTGGTTTTTTTCTGTTTCGAAATCCTAAGGGGAGTACGTACTTCTATGACTTCCGCGAAACCGCGCCGCTCAAAGCCACGCGGAAAATGTTTCAAGACGCCACTGGCAATGTAATCGCCGGAAAGAGCGTAGAGGGTGGGGCCGCGGTAGCCACGCCGGGTTTTGTAAAAGGGCTCTACGAAATTCATAAGGCCCACGGCTCGATGCCCTGGGCGCGGGTACTGCAACCGGCAATCGATCTCGCCGATCGCGGTTTTCCTATCTATCTTTCGTTTGCGCGCAACATCGATCGATCGCAAAAAATGCTTTCGGCCGATCCTTACCTGGCTAAACTTTTTCAAAATGAAAAGGGCGCTTGGTTGCAAGAAGGCGAACCGTTCGTGCAAAAAGACTTGGCGAACACGCTCCGGCTCATCGCCAAGCAAGGGCACAAGGCGTTTCATACCGGCACGATTGCTAAGGCAATTGTGAAAGCGGCGAATGCCCGTGGCGGATTGTTGCAGCTGCGCGATTTGCAAGAGTACAAGATGGCTAAACGGCGGCCGATTTTGGGGTCTTTTAGGGGCTTCGACGTGGTTACGGCGCCACCGCCGAGTGCGGGCGGCGTTTTGATGTTGGGAATGCTCGCCACGCTGTCTCCGCTTGATCTCTCTTCCAAAGTAGATTTGGCCACGCACGTGGATAGAATGGGCAAGGTGATGAGCGCTTATTTTATGGAGCGTGGCATTTTTGGTGATTCGGATTTCGTTGGAAAAGAGTACCAGGGGTTATTGAAAGAGGATTTCGCCGCCAAAGTTAGAGATTCGTTAAGCGTGGCCGTGGCTCCGAAGTCGAAGCCCCTTCCTCCCGATGACAAAGGCACGGCTCACCTTTCGGCCATGGATGCCTTGGGCAATGCCGTGGCTTCAACGATCACGATAAATGGCACTTTTGGTTCGGGCGTTGGGGTGCCGGGTACGGGAATTATTTTGAACAACGAGATGGACGATTTTAGTACCAAGCCAGGCGAGCCGAACAGTTATGGCCTCATTGGTTCTCAAGCCAATTCGATTCAACCGCGCAAGCGGCCGCTGTCGAGCATGACGCCAACGATTCTCGTGAAAAATAATATGCCGGTGCTGGCCGTGGGCGGTGCGGGAGGTTCACGCATTCTCTCGAGCGTGTTCCAAGTGGTTTTTCATAACACCGTAACTTATCCTCTAGATGTTCGCCGCGCGGTTTTTGCACCGCGCATCCATCATCAAGGAAAGCCCGAGCAGATCGACTTAGAAGGTGGTTTCCCCTCCTCGTTGAAAGCGGAGCTGGAGAAAAAAGGGCATAAAGTTGAGCCTTGGGCTTGGCTTGCGCAGATCGAAGCGGTGGGAAAAAATGGCGAAGGTGATTTCGTGGCGGTGTTTGATCCCCGCGACGAAGGGGGAGCGGAGGCTCGGTGAAGTTTCTTTTCATTGGCGATCCGATTCCTCGTTTAAATCCCACCGGCGATAGTTCGCTTGCCATGGTGCGGGCGGCGATACACCAGAAAGTGGAAACTTATTGGGTTACCCCCGAAAATCTGTGGCAGCGTGGAAGTGAAGTGTGGGGTGCGGTCGAGCGGTTAGAGCCTTTTCTAAAAGATCGGCTTCCTGGCACGGCCGGTGGGGAGAAGCGCAACCTCTCTGATTTTTCGGCCCTCTTTATTCGCAAAGATCCTCCGTTCGACAGAAGCTACGTGCGTTTGTGTTGGCATTTGTCTTTGTATGAAAATTCCGTCTTTCAAATGAACCGGGCCAGCCTGCTGCTTCGGCACCATGAAAAGATGATTCCGTTCGAAGCGGTACGGCAGGGCTATCTACAAGAATCGGATCTGATTCCGACCTTTATTGGTTCCATTCCTCGCGCCGAATCTTGGGCCAAAGAGCACGGCTTTTCCGATCTGGTGGTGAAGCCTTATCTTGGCCACGGTGGGGAAGAGATTACTCAGACCACGGTGACTGATCTGGGCAAGCTCACCTTTAAAGAGATGATGATGGTGCAGCCGCTGCAACGCGAAGTGACCGAACTGGGCGATCGCCGGGTGCTGTATCTAAACGGTGAAATTCTTGGCGACTTTGTTCGCTTGCCTAAGGCAGGAAGTATTGTGGCGAATCTCGCGCAAGGCGGAGCCGCGCACCAACGACCGATGACCACTGAAGAGAAAAGCGCGGCGGAAAAAGTGGGCGCCTTCTTGAAAAAAGAGGGGATCGTCTTCGCCGGCAGCGACATGATCGGACCTAAAGTGTCGGAGGTAAATGTAACCTCACCGACCGGCCTGCGCTCGTTAGAAAAACTGACCGGCGACGATCACGCCGCCCCAATCATTGCGGCAGCAATCCTCTCCGCAAAATCCTAAAAGGTGCCCATCTCACTGCTGTCCGGTTCGCTGCGGTGCGCGTTAACGCCATTTCCGTCCTTGCGAGGGTTCGAAGAATCCGTGGCAATCTTCCCAGCATTGAAAACTATCG
>JAYSWN010000180.1:0-20070 GCA_043718025.1 Pseudomonadota bacterium | reverse complement strand
TCTTTACCCGGATAGCGGATGTTCCATGCGTACTGCTCGGCCACTAACTTAATCACCACCGCGTCTTTGCGATCGGGAAAGTCATTTTTATACTTTCCCCAGACGGGAGAAGAGAAAAACACTAACAGCATCACCTCAATCATCACCACGCCCACTTCAATGTACTTGGGCAGTTTGAAATGAGGCTCTTCGAGCTGGGCCGAATGGCCATCGCGTTCGCGAAACTTGATCAGGCAGTAAACCAGGTAAATTCCCCATCCTACAAAGAGGACGAGCATAAAAATGTGGATGTACACGATAAGGCGGTCGATGCCGGCGCCGTGCGTGGAGATATCGAGCGGCAGCCGCCCGAGAGGATAAGGTGTTACGTTCATCTGTTAAAGTCCTCTAAAAAATGGAGAGGTCTGAGCCATCAAGTTTTGGTGCATAGTGCCTTAAAGCCCGGCTATTTCCAAGTCAATTACAACCACTTACTATGGCCTTTTAGGGAGGACTCTTGCCGACAAAAGAACTCAAGTACCAAGCGGGTTTCAAAAATTATTTTCAAACCGAGGCCGTGGCCGGCTCACTCCCGGTGGGTAGGAATTCTCCGCAGACCTGTGCCCATGGCCTGTACGCAGAACAATTGAACGGCAGCGCCTTCACTTCACCCCGTGAAGAAAATTTGCGTTCGTGGCTTTACCGAATTCAACCCTCCGTGGTCCACTTACCCTTTCAACCGCTTGCCCACGCCGCAGTCGATTCGATTGCTAGGCCCGGCCTCGTGACTCCGAATCAACTTCGCTGGGATGCGCTGCCGTTGCCAAAAGAAAAGACAAACTTTCTGGCCGGCCTGGTGCCGCTGGTTACGAATGGGTCGGCTGCCGACCGAGCCGGATCGACGCTCTTTCTCTATGCCTTCAACGAGGGGATGGGAGACACGTTTTTTTACGACGCCGACGGCGAGTTGATGTTTGTTCCTGAACTTGGTGAGATCTACTTAAAGACAGAACTAGGAAACCTAATCGTTCCGCCCGGCTTTTGCGCGGTAGTGCCGCGTGGGGTGAGGTTTCAAGCGGAAGGCCCCGCATCCGGTTGCCGGGGCTACCTGTGTGAAAATTATGGAGCCACCTATCGGCTGCCAGAACTTGGACCGATTGGATCCAATGGTTTGGCTCATCCGCGTGATTTTGAAACTCCGGTGGCAGCTTTTGAGCAACGCTCCGCAAAATGTAAACTCATCACTAAGTTTCAAGGGGCGATGTGGGTGGCCGAAACAGATCACTCACCTTTAAATGTGGTGGCCTGGCACGGAAACTACGCGCCCTACCGCTACGATCTTACCAAATTCAACACCATAAACACCGTGAGTTATGATCATCCCGACCCCTCAATCTTCACGGTTTTAACTTCGCCGACCGATACGCGCGGCGTGGCCAACCTTGATTTTGTGATCTTTCCCCCGCGCTGGATGGTGGCGCGCGACACGTTTCGGCCTCCTTACTACCATCGCAACGTAATGAGTGAGTTCATGGGTTTGGTAAAGGGCGTGTACGACGCCAAGCAAGAGGGTTTTGTTCCGGGCGGCAGCAGCCTGCACAACTGCATGTCTGGCCATGGACCCGACGCCGATACGTTTGCGGCGGCGTCGAAGGCAGATTTAAAACCGGCCTACATGGGCGACACGTTAGCGTTTATGTGGGAGTCGAACCGCGCCTTTCGTCCCACGGGTTGGGCGATGGAAACAAAATTACTCCAGCCGGACTACTACAAATGTTGGCAAGGGCTTAAGGCAAATTTCGTAGCGCCTAAATAATCGGCGGCCAACCCAAACGCGCGTAGCGCCTGAATAATCAGCGGCAAACTCAATCGCGCGTTGCGGCCAAGGCTAACCCTTTTAGGATCAAATCACGGGTGCCAGGTTCGGCCACCCGCGCGATTTTTTCTAAATGAGCTGTGAGCGGGGCCAACGTCGGAGATTGTAAATTTTTCAGCGTGGCAACCTCCAAGGCCTCTAAAGCCGGTAGCCACTCGTTGGGAAAGCGTTGCATCAGCGTTTGAGAAAGCTCCTCAAGACGGCGATCGTCTACCCCCTTATCGCGGTAAATACGGGTCGTGCGGTAGATTTCATGGAGCGACAGCTCAGTTTCAGAAAACGGAGAGGTGCGCGAAGGCGTGCTGCTAGCCTCGCCCATGTTCCAGTCGCCATACTCAAATGAATCTGCGGGACCACCGAAAACGGAGGCAATGGATTCTCCCACCAATTGATCGAACTCGCCCCACTCCGGTTGGTAGAGCACCTCGGAACCTAAAGTGACGCGGCAGTCTTTCCACGTGAGGAGGACCAAGGTGTCTGCTTGTCGCGTGGCGCCGGAAAAGATGCCTTCGATGATAAATCCACTGGCGAGTTCCAGGCGCGCGCGACTCCCGATGACTAGGCCGATACTCTTTAGATCAAAATCAGAAAGCTGGGACGGTGTTTTTGCGGCATATTTTTTCCAGCGGCCAATCGGGCTACTAAATCCGCTGCCGTGCCGACTTCGGCCATGACCGGACAGCTGACTTTCATGATGGCTTAACTGCACCGGGCCAGAGTATTTAATGAAAATAACTTCGCCTTTTTCACCTTGGCGGTATTCCACCAACACACCGCTCGCCGAAATTCCAGAATCGAGTTGAGTGGTAGTGACGGTGCCAGACTCTTTTGCGTTCTTTAATCCTTTTTCGGCCCCCACCACGTAACTTAAAGTCTTTTCAAGCTCGCCCAGCACATGAGTGAGATGGTCCATGCTGCGCGCTACAAAAAGTTGCGGCTGAGGCTCGGTGATGTTGTACGACGTGTCTACGCACCCTACCGATAAGGGAATTTTTTTTACGTGTGATGAAAGGCAGGCCTGGCTTTCGCCTACCGATGACAAAAGACCGGCTCCGTAAATTTTGGGCCCCTTCGGAGTTTCGACCAAGCCGTATTCTACGGTCCACCACGCCATGCGCGCCACTTTTGCGGCCTCTGAAATCGAGGTGACCGAGTGGCTGAGCTCTTTCAGCCGATGCTCGGCGGCGGCAATCTCATGCGGCTTGGCGTCGGGGTTCTCTTTTATGTCGCTCAAGTAACGAATCGCTTCGTACACGCGAATGTCTTCTAATGATTGAATCGCTTTTTGCGCCATCTTGGCGTAGCGGCGCAGATATTCGGCATATTGCGGATCAGCGACGATCGGCGCATGACCCGCCGCTTCGTGAACAATGTCGGGCGCCGGAGTGTAAGCGATGTGGCCGATGGTGCGCATGTCGCAGGCGATGGGCAATACCGATCGCGCCTGAAATTCCAGAAAAGCCGACGGGGGAATAAAACCAATTACCGGAACCGCGCCCCAACCAAACTCGGCGAGCAAGGCGTCCATCTCAGCAATTTTTGGAATGCGATCTAAAGTGATGCCGGTCTTAAGCAGCCCCTCACCGTAAATGGGTACGGCGTGTTCACTAAAAAAGGCCCGGTTTTGGCGCATGATGTAGCGCCATGCGGCATGGTCTTCGGGCGTGTACTTCTCGTACCTTTGCTCGGTGACGTATTTTTTTAAGTAGCTTGGTAACACCCGTGTAGCTGCACCCATGCGCGCCATCTTGGCACCTGATTTTCGCTTTGAAAAGGGATCAACGAAGCGCGGCGACAAACGATAGATTGGCCTCGTAAAACTTCACGCTCGACGCCGCAACGGCATCGCTCAAGCCCACTTTACCACCGACGCAGAAACCAATTTTCCAATTTTCAGAAACCGGAAACAGGATGTCTTGTGCGAAGCTCAGGCCAAAGTACCCGCGAGAACCCACTCCAAAAGGGGGGGCCAATCCTCCTGAATAGTCCGAAAAGGGTTGAGAATAAAAAACTGCGAAACGAAATAGACTCATAGAGGTTTCGGTAAACCAGTGGCTGCCAATGCGCACACTAAACCCCGTACCCAGATCCAAAAATGTAGTGGTGGACGAGCTGCCCGCTTGGCTAAAGCCGCGGGAAATTATTTCCGTTGTAATAAAGCCACCCATCACCCGGGTGACAAAATAATCAACGCCCAATCCGGTCGAGAAAGGAAACCGCTTATCCGATGCCGCCATTGACGACGGTGCCGACACGTTGGCGCCCAGCTTGGCCGAAAGCTGCCACGGGTTGGGGCGAAATCGACTTTCGTCATCCGCGGAACTTGCGAGGCATCCGAATAGAACAAACCACATTACGAGACGGCATAGTTTCATCGAACACCACCGTAAATTTATTTATAAAAGTGGGCTAAACAACCGCGCAAAATTCTCACCCGTTTTTACGATGAGCGATCGCTTTTGCCACTGTTCAAGCGTCAGCTCTTCACACAAGCTTAGATAACTTATTTCAATGTCCACAATCTTTTGCGCCAGGTTTTGATCGTAGGCCAGTAACATCAACTCGGCATTCAACGTAAACGATCGGATGTCGATGTTGTAAGATCCCACCGTCATCATCCGGTAGTCCACGGTGACGTGCTTAGCGTGCAAAAACTTCTTTTTGTATTGATACACTTTGATGCCGGCTTCTAACACTCGCTCGTAATAAGACCGTTGGGCTAAATTCACCACCAAGTTATCTGCTTTTTCCGAGACGATCAAAATAACCTCAACCCCCCTTACGGCCGCAGTTTCGAGCGCGCTCAAAATAGGATCGTCGGGGATGAAGTAAGGCGTAACCAGACAAATTCGTTTTTTCGCGGCGTGGAAAAGAGACAGCAATACCATCTCATTATTTTGAAAAGAATAGTCGGGGCCACTGGGCAGAGTTTGTAAAGCAACCGTTCCGCCGGTGGTTGGATTAGGAAAATATTTTAAATTATCCAGCAACTCGTCGTTTTCTAAATACCAGTCAGAAATAAAAAGATATTGAAGCTGCCACACGGCCGGACCGGTGACTCGCGTGACCAGCTCTTGATAAACGAGCCCTTCAAAATGCTTGCTGTTGATGATGTTTTGCGAACCTACGTAGGCAATGCAACCATCGATCACGGCAATTTTTCGGTGGTTGCGCAAATCGAAACGGGCGGCCCGTTTTCTGAAAAAGCCGAACGGCAGGATGTCCACGACCTGCACCCCGTTTTTTCGGAGCTCGCGCGCCATTTTACCGAGCGCTTTGCGTGAACCCACGGCGTCGAGCAACAATCGGCACTCTACGCCGCGCTTGGCGGCGGCGGTCAAAGCGGCGGCCACCATTTTGCCGGTCGAGTCGGGGTAGAAAATATAATAAACGAGATGCACCGAGCTCTTGGCGCGGTTAATGTCGTCAACCAACCTATCGATACTCTGGCTATAGATGGTTAAAACCTCGACGCTGTTTTTGCCGAGTAAGGGTAGACTACCCAGCCTTTGGGCAAGCCTAACGCTGTCGGCAAACTCTGTTTCAATTGGCCCGCTAAAGAGATTGGGGTCGCTTTTTAGACTGGCCCGTAGTGGTTTTAGGACCTCTGGCAGTTTTAATAGTTGCAGGCGGCGCCAGCGGGGCGTTTTTGAGCTACCAAAGATAAGAAAAACAAGCAGTCCAAGCACCGGCTCGAAAAAGATCAGAAGTAGCCACACCTTAGCGGCGGTTGGCGAC
This sequence comes from Pseudomonadota bacterium, assembly GCA_043718025.1. GTDB lineage: Bacteria > Bdellovibrionota > FAC87 > UBA2466 > UBA2466 > JBGSST01. The sequence goes on along the minus strand of JAYSWN010000180.1, from coordinate 14,477 downwards.
CGACGAGCGGGCACCACAATCATCATCACCACGCGGATGGCCCACTCCACAAGTAGGATGATTAAGTGGTAATTGGTTTCCATGTCATCGTCATCTTGCGAGCCAACCCTCTGGAAAGTCCAACGAAAAACTGGAGGAAAGGAGAGTAATTTGTAATGCCATGTGGCATACTTACGCCCCTGTGCCACTGCTCATCAGCGCAAAATCACTTCGTAAAGGCTTTGGGGTTCGTCCCCTTTTCGACAGCATCGACTTTGTGGTCGATGAAGGCGAGCGGGTAGGGCTGATTGGCCCCAACGGAGCCGGTAAATCAACTCTGCTTAAGATCATTGCCGGCCAAATCGACGCCGATGCCGGTGAAGTTTCCCGACAGCGTGGAATTACGATTGGCTACCTTGAACAGATTCCTACTTTGCCCGATGCCATGACGGTGGAAGAGGCGGTTCGGGCGGCGGTTCCGGCCAATCACCATGATGACGCCGATACGGTTACCGGTGAATGGCTATCGCGACTAGAGCTCACCGAGTTTTCCGAAAAGGCGGTAGAGACGCTTTCGGGTGGTTGGAAAAAGCGAGTTGCCCTCGCTCGCGAGTTAGTAAAAGGGCCGCACCTTTTATTGTTAGATGAGCCGACCAACCATTTAGATGTCGAGAGCATCTTGTGGCTCGAAGAGTTTTTGGCGGTCACCAAAATTGCCACCGTGACCATTACCCATGACCGCGCTTTTTTGCAGAAAGTGTCTAACCGAATTCTTGACCTCGACCCAAGGAATCCGGGGGGACTCTTGAGTGTCCCCGGCGATTATTTTACCTACCTCGATCGAAAAGAGGAGTTGCTGCAAAATCAGTTACGCACGGAAGTGATTTTAAAAAACACTTTGCGGCGCGAGACCGAATGGCTTCGCCGTGGCGCTAAGGCACGCTCCACCAAACAGCAGGCGCGCATTCACTCGGCCGAGGCGCTCATAAAAACCGTGAGCGAGCTTGAGACCCGCAATCAGCATCGGGTTACCCGGTTAAGTTTTGAGTCTACCGACAAAAAGCCCAAACGGATTATCGAAGGCAACGCCATGAGCAAATCTTACGGCGGCCAGCCCCTTTTTTCCGACGTCGAAGTCTTTTTGGGGCCAGGTAGCCGTCTTGGTCTCTTGGGTCGCAACGGCTGCGGCAAGTCGACGTTGATTCGAATATTGCTTGGGCAAGAACAGCCTGATCGCGGCAAAGTTTTTCGCACCGACCATCTCAAGGTGGCGTACTTTGAACAGAACCGCGACTCTTTAAATCCAAATGAAACTTTGCGCAGAACGTTGTGTCCGCACGGCGACGAGGTAAATTTCAGGGGCCGCATGGTTCACATTCACGGCTATCTCGACCGGTTTCTGTTTAAGAAGGAGCAGCGCGAAGTTTTGGTGGGCCGCTTGTCGGGAGGCGAGCAAGCGCGGGTGCTTTTGGCCCGGCTGATGTTGCAAGAGGCAAACGTATTAGTGCTCGACGAACCTACGAATGATCTCGATCTTGAGACGCTCGATGTTTTGCAAAACGTGTTGGTTGAGTTTGAGGGAGCGGTAATTTTAGTGACTCACGATCGTTTCTTTTTGGATCAAACGGCCACTCAGATATTAGCCTTTTTTGACCGTCCCGAAGGCGGCTCGAAAGTGGTGGCGTTTGCCGATCTGTCGCAGTGGGAAGACTGGCGGGAAGCCCGGCGCCGAGAAAAAAAAGAGGCGGCAAAGGTTGACTCCCGAGCGGCGTCGTCGAGCGGTGGCAAGAAGAAGATGAGCTTTAACGACTCGCGCGAACTTGCCGGGATGGACGTCAAAATTCAGGCTACCGAGGCCAAGTTAGAAAAGTTACAAGCTGATCTCAATGCGCCCGAAAATCAGAGCAACGGCGCCAAACTTGCCGAACTTTGCGCCGAGGCGGCCAAAGTCCAAAATGAGGTCGATAGACTCTACGCAAGGTGGTCACAGCTAGAGGCGATGAAGTGACTCTGCGGTTTGACGCTAGCCTTCTCTAATTGGCCATTTTTCGAAAAGAGCGATAATCGTAAATTGCGACCTTCAATCCGGGAAGGTGTTCCTCTAGGAGCGCTCCGACCTTGATTATCGTTTCTAACTTCGGCTCGAAGGTTCCTGAATCATTGGTGAGAGTTAACGTGTCATCGTACTCAATTCTAAATGCCCCGGCGGCATAAGCTGAGTTCATCGTGGCGGCGAGGGCAATGTGTTTGGCCACCAGCTGGGTCAGTTTCCAGTTTCCGGCCTCGCCCACGGTCATTGAGTTTCCGACGATGACAAAGTTGTACCAAACGCCACGCTTGAATTGCCGCAAAAAAGTCGTTGCCGAAACAACCGGTAATTTTTCCACGGCGAAAAAAGACGCATGGATCAGTCGAAATAGGTTTTGCCGCCGGTAAATGAAGCGGGAAAGGCTACCACTGGCCGGCTCAGATGCCTCTAGTAACTCCGAAAAGGTCTTTTCCACGGCGCCCGGTGGAAATTCAAATTTCACATAATTCGTGATCAAGTTGGCGGTGAGAAGGCTAAGAATTGCGCTTCTGCAGACAGAAACTTCGCCGTAAGCGGATCCCGGGAGCAGCAAAAGCAGGGCAAGAACCCCTATAAGGAGGCGAGCCTTTAATCTTAACGGCGGGCGATTTGTATTCATCGGGGTGGTCAGAAACATCACCTTTTTGAAGCGTTTTGCCAGCGCGCCCCTTCGCGCTAAAGGGAGAGATAACGGAACTGCTAAATAAGTACAATCCGCAAAATTCTTGGACCACCAACTTACCGATATTTCAGTGTTCTTAGTGATGGCGTAGTCTCGAAATCTTTTCTGAAAAGGTTTTTGACCCTGCTGGCCGCACAACTTATGAAAAGAGCTTGAACAAGTTAGAACTCATAAAGAAGTTTCAAGAGAAAACGGCCGCGGATCTCGCCGTGCTAACCCAAGCGGCCTTAGCGGCCCATGGGGCGGCAACCCACGCCGAGAGTAAAGCCGAAGATAAGTATGACACTCGGGGGCTCGAGGCCAGCTACCTGGCGGGGGCCCAATCGAAACGGGCGATGGAGCTTCAGGAGATGCTCGACCTGTTTCATCATCTGGATCTCAAAGAGTTCAATGCCAGCACCAAAATTGCGTCCACCGCCTTGGTTGAACTAGATTGCGACGGGCAAAAAGCCTATTGCCTGCTCATGCCAAAAGGCGGCGGCCAGTCCGTAGTCTACGAGGGCAAAACCGTTCAATGCATCACTCCGCAGTCGCCGCTCGGAGAGCTTCTGCTCGGCGCTAAAGTGGGAGATCAAATTTCGGTGACGGTAAAGGGCGTACTGCGCGATTACGATATCGTTTCCGCCTGGTAAAAAAGACCAAAAAAAAAGCGGTCTAGGCAAAGCCTAGACCGCCGCTAATTTTTTACTTCAGATTATTTTCCTAGCTCTTCCGCCAATGCGGCTGCGCCGTAAACATTGCGCAGGGCTTCAATCATGCCGGCACAGTCGACGGATACTGAACGGCTCACCCGGTCAGTATAAAGATAGTCCGACATGAGCGAATGAATGTTGCCATCAAAAATCAGCCCCACCACTTCGCCCGATCTATTTAGAACCGGACTGCCAGAATTTCCGCCGATGATGTCAACGGTCGACACGAAGTTAAACGGAGTCTTGAGATCCATCTTGTCTTTAGCGTCGTGCCACGATTTAGGAAGTTTCCAGGGAGCGACGGAGCCGTGACTAGCTTCATGTTCGAAGGCACCACCTAAAGTGGTTTTTGCGGCCACCGCTTTTCCATTTTCCGAATACCCCTTCACCTGACCGTAGGCCAGGCGTAGCGTAAACGTGGCATCCGGATAAACGCTTGTGCCTTTGAGGGCAAAGATGGCATTTGCAATTTGGGCATAGGCCTGGCGTTCGACCTCCACCACTTTTGATTCGTAGTCTTTGCGAATCTTACGGGCCACTTTATCGACCTGACGCGCCAATTCGATCATCGGATCGTAGCTCGTCTGAATGGCCGCCTTTTTTGCCGCTTTATCGCCGGTACCCAAAAGGCGGCGAATGGCTGGACTATCAAGGCTGGTGCCTTGCACCAATTCGGTCGCGCGTTCTAAAGGGTTTTTGCCCTTGAGAATGTTTTGCACCATTTCATTCTGCTCTCCGAGCTGTTCGACCATCAAGGATAGCGAAACGCCCAGTTTATAAGCTTCGTACTCTTTATAGATCGGAGCGGTGGAGAACAAACTCTGCTCGAGACTGGCCCGAGAAGAATCTAGGTACTCGGGCAAGCGGTCGGCATTGGCTTTGAGATCTTCATCGGCCAGGCGCACTAAGTGACGGGCGATCGTGAACAGCCGGGTATTGAAAGCGTAACCAACTTCAAAGAGCTGACGCTGTTTCATCAACTTACCGTGGGCCTTTTGCGCCAAGGCAATTTTGTCCCACGCGCCTTCGTATTCTTTGAGTTTAGGATCGGCGGCTACGGCGGCGCGCAGTTCGTACTCCGCCCGTTGTTTAGCTTCCATGAACCTCCGATCTTGTAGGCCTTGACGGCGGCCTACATAAACTTTGCGGCTGTTTTGTATGGAAAAGAGTTCATCGCGCGCTTGCCGACCCTGTTCACTCCCTTTTTCTGCAAACAGCTTTAAGAACACCTCTTGCCGCTGCAAATGAGCGAGCAAGTAGGGGACCCGGGTGTCGCGCATAAAGTCGAGCGCTCCGACCGTGAAAAGACGGCTCGTGCTGCCCGGATTGCCGCTAACAAAAACCAGCTCATCTTCGGCGGCGCCGGTGGTTGACCATTTGAAGAAATGGTCAATTTTAGCCGGGACATTGTTCTCGTAAACACGAAAGAAGGTCATGTCCAAATCAAAACGGGGAAATTCAAAGTTGTCCGGATCCCCGCCGAAGAAGGCAATGTCCAGTTCAGGAGCGAAGACTAAACGAACGTCGGTGTACTTTTTATAGCGGTACAAATGGTATTGGCCGCCTTGATAAAGGGGGATTACGTTGCTGCGAAGTCCGGTCTTCTTGAATGATTCTTCTTCCACCGCGGCAATGGCGGTTTGCCGCGCTTTGGCCGCCTCTTCCGGCGGCATGCCGTGGGTGACCGACGCATTGATGCGCGCGGTAACGTCCTCAATGGACATTAGCTGATTCAGCTCTAAATCTTTGGCCGGAATTTCATCGGCTTGGGTCTTGGCGAGAAAGCCGGTTTGAATGTAGTTGTGCTCGGCGTTTGAAATCTTTGCCAGAGTGTTTGCCGCAACGTGGTGGTTGGTCATCACCAGACCGTTACTCGAGACAAAACTTCCCGATCCACCGGAGTTGAAACGCACCGACGCTTTCATCATGTGTTCGATCCACTCAGGGGTTGGTTCAAACCCGTATTTGTCTTTGAGCATTTTTAAAGGAAGGTTGTTGTAAACCCACATTCCTTCGTCGGCCATCAAGGCGTGCGGCAGGATGAAGCAATAGAGCAGGGCGAGCGAAATATATTTGCGAAAACAGTTCACGGTTTTTCCTCTCCACTTAAGGAAGTTAATGCTTACCGGTTATCATTCTCGAGGCTCGCCTCGCAAAGGCACACTGCGTCATTTAATGATTTTCGGAACGGGTGGTGCCGTCGCTTCTGTGGCGTTCCCAAAAAACGTTAAAACTCATTGATTTCAAATGTTTATACAATCCAGATTGTGTGGGTAACGACATTTTTACCACACCGTTGCTACACCGAGATTGCGTATCCTTAGAACTCTCGCAAAACCGTTCTGAAGTTCTAGGACAAATCATGGGTGAAAAATTTGAGATAGCTGCCCGATCGGGCGTGATGGTTGGCGCGGGTTTGCTTGTCGTCAGCTTACTTTCGGGGTGCTTCGCGACCGAGCCCTTGAGCGGAATCAAGCAAGGAATTCAATCTTCGGTGATTCCTAATGTGCAACGATTGGTGAACGCTAATCCCTTCGTTAACCCACGCCAAGAAACGGTGGGCATGCAGATTTTAACGCATAGAGTGCCGGTATCTCGCCGCGATTTAAAGATGCCGCTCTCTTTTCTGCTGGCGCAGACTGACCCAAAGGCAACTTGTACCAATGTTGACGGCGAGGTGTTGGCAAGCTTCGTCTCTTTGGTTCACGTCGATCGCGTTTCGGAGGTGGCTTTTCAAATGGGTAACCCCTGCAACCCCTCAGAATCTACTCCGCTAAATAATTTTCCGTTCGATGACATTCACCGACACTGGATGAGCGTGGTTTCAAACACTCGATTTGCCGTGGTTAAAAATCATGCCCACTGGATCTTGGATCCGCGGGCGACCGCCGCCCGAGTGGCCCAACAACGGGATCGCGTATCGATGGTTTGTTCAGATGCAGAAGAAAGAGTCGGCGTGATTTTAATGCAAACGGCTTCGCCAGGCGCACCAACCGAGAACGAAAGCACCAAAATGTGGGGCATGGTCGCCGTAAGGCAAGAAGCCGCCGATGGTAGCCGTGTCTATCTCGCTACTAAGAATGTCCTCTTTTATCGGAATGAAAGCGATCCCGCGGTTCAAAATTTTAGTACCGACGAGTTTGCTATCACCGGACAGGTGATGCGCCCGCTACCTGACGGCACGGCCTCCGGAGTTTTTCGGTTTCCTAAGGTTCAGCTTCCTGCCCCCCTCCAGAACGAGGCTTTTAAGGTTCGTTGCCTCGTTGAACCGACCGCAACCTCGATTCACGCTGAAAACGAAGGATAGGTAGCTAGAAACGCCGTCTGACGCGCAGCATCCGCTTCAGTGACAAACGCAAAAAAGAGTGGGGTATTTTTTTTGTATCAGAAGGCCAAAATTAGCTCGGATCTAACCGCTAAGAGCGGAGAAGGCTATTTTCCGATAATCAAATAATTGAAAACGCAGCCCACGGGATGCGAATGATTTCCGTGAGAAAAGTTGGATTCAAAAGTGACGCTGTTGGCCGTGTTGGAGTGGAGTCGGCAATTGCAGGAAAGCCAGCTATTCGTATAGCCGTCTTGGGCCGAAGCGCAGATGGCGTTTTGCGGGTTGAACGGAAGCGAAATGGTGTGAAGTTGAGATGCGGCCGTTGATATAGTGGTTCCGGCCGCCGAAGACCGCGCAAAAGTGCCCGATGCCGACTTAAGCTCGGGTCGGCAGAGAGGCTCTAAAGTTTCGGGGTTGATTCCAACCATCGTTTCCCCGCTTGGGCAGGCGTGAGCAAAAGTTCCGCCCAGAACATTCTGGCACGTGGTGAGGTGCGCGGTAACCGGCCAGGAGGGGCTCGGCCCTTTAATGGACTTAAACCTCAACTCTAATTTCCCCCCGCCGCAATCGGTTTTAACCCGCACTTTATTTAGTTCCCACGTGTTATTAAAAGGCCCGGCCGTGGTGTCTACGGTCGAAAAAATAGGTTGATCGTGATCGTCCTTTAGCGTGATCGGAGAGGCAGCGGGGCATGTCCCCGCCGGAAATGTTTTCTGGCAATTCAGTCGGGATCGAACCATCTGCTTGGCATCTAGCATTTCGCCGCGCAGCTCGATACTCGCCATACCGCGCGTAGCCCCTTTTAAAAATTGGGCCATGGCAACCGCTAAAATCGCCATGACGGAGGCCGCCACGAGTATTTCAATTAGGCCAAAGCCATTTTGCCCCTTTCGCATACTCGGTTTATCGGTTTTTTAGGATTTTAGGGTTAGCGACAGCATTAAATAGAAAGGGCTAAACCGCCGAGTGAATCGGCCTGGCAATAACGCGTGTTGTCGACGTGCATCGGGCAGGCAATATTCTGGTTGTATTCATCGATGCCGCCGCCGGCATGGATGGGCAGCATTAAAGGGCATTTCCAGTTGATGCTTTTTTCGTTTTCAGGGCTTACGGCACTTAATAAAAAAGGAGAGTCCCGTATCGGCCTCTTCGGTGACCTCAACCTCTCGGATGGCCTCTAATTTACAAAAACGTTCGTGACGAAGGCTGATGGGCATAGGGGTAACGGCCAGCACTTTTTCCACCTCAAATCCTGCTGCCCTCACTTTTTCAACTAACTGATCCGGTGTGTATTCGATCTTGTGTTCGGGATGAATGAACTCTTTTCCGCAGAGCAATTTGGTGAGTTTTCGATTTGGGGTGTCTAGGCAAAAATAGCCGCCCGGTTTCAGAACCTGGAGGACCTCTTTGAGTAGCGTCTCGGATTCTTGTTCGGTGATGTGTTCAATACTCTGGCCGGACCAGACGAGATCGAATTTTCCAATCCCAAGAAACGAAAGTTTGGTCATTTTTGAATAGACGTAGCGAATCTCAGTTCCCGCCTCTGTCGTGAAGTGTTCCGGATTTACCACTGGATTGGTGTAGATGCGCTGCTCAATCGGCAAATCCACAATCCACACCTCCTTGGGTCGATGCGGGTACCCCATGGCCAGAAGACTCCCTTCTAGTTGGGTGTCCGAAGCCCCGCCAATGTCCAAAATGATCGGCGCCGGCGGAAGAAACTCGCGAACCAATTTTAGTCTCGCGGCGTGATGACGCTCTAGAGCACTCGTCCGATAAATTCGCCGTTCAAAGCTTTGCGGAAGGCGAAAAAAAGAGGCCGGCAGTCCCCACCAAGGGAATTTTTTTTCCTGTAAGTAGCCTACGAAGTATTCGCATTCGGCCGGCGTGAATTCCCTACCCGTGACATGACGGCCAATTGGATGAAATAATGCCTGTAACTCGATCTTCCCCTTCGATTTCAAGATGCTTTGACCAATTCCTAAAAAACACTGGGTCAATGGTACGGCTTGCCGAAACAGGTATTCGACCTTTTTCCTGCGCTCCCGCATTTTCCAATTGGTAATCACGGGAAGGGAAGATAGGGGCTGTGCGATTCGAAGTCACTTTTTATCAGGGCGGGAAGGATGGCCTTTTCGCTACGAAATTTTTTCGGATGCAGAACGCCTGAGAGTTGGCATGTCCTATTCTACTCTTTTTACCAAGCCCCCAGTTACCCTTGCTGATCTTCCGCATTTTATGGTTAAAGAAAGATTCAGGGTACGAGCTGCAGCCGTTAATATTGGGGGAAGGCGACATTGGTTTTAAGTAAGGTTATCGGAAGCAATGAGGCCCCCAACGCGTTGCGTACTGCCGGGGTGTCTTTCTGCGGAATTCTTCTCTTCACAATATTTTTCTCAAGTCATCAAGCTAAAGGCGCACAGAATCTTGGCTATAACCCCCTCTCCGTAACAGAAGATCTGATTTGGGTTGGTATACCGACGCAGCAAATTGAAGAGCGAATGCACCCTCAAGACTTTGGCAGACAAAGATCACCCAATTGGTGCTGGGCCGCCACTGCGCAGATGATTTTGCAATTTTTTGAAATTGAGACGTCACAAGAGGCAATTGTAAACCAATCCTACGGCGGATTATTTGATGTACCCGGTGGCATTGAGCCGGTGAACTTATATCTCAATCGTCAGATCTACGAACAAAACCCAAGTTTTCGAGGTTACTCGAGCGTACGTTTTGTTCAAACTAAGGTGGAAACTGAATCCCTGTATGAATGGCTCCGCCAGGAACAACCGCTATTTGCAGCGATGAGTTCTTTAGGACCCAAGCAGTCTACTGGTCACACCAGAGTTGTTACAGCCGGAGGATTTCGCCGTGATGCAGCCGGTAGGCTCAAGGTAGATCAAGTGATCCTTAGAGACCCCGCCCCTGCAGCGCCAACGTGGATAGCCATGTCTGGGGAGAATTTTTTGCGTCGAACTCAAGTCCTGGCGCGATTACAAATACTTCACTAAATCCTCCCACCGCGACGGCAATGGATAGGCAGTATTATAAAGGCGCATATCTAGCGGTCATGGTTAGCTCATACGGTTGAGTAAACGGACCAGGCGGTCTTCGTAGCGCCAGTGGTGTCCGCCGTGTCGACCGGGGTACTCGATAAGATCGTGAACCACGCCGAGCTTTTTTAGTTTCTTTGCAATCTGGCGGTGACTTAAATGCAGGCCGTGCTCATCTTCTCGTCCCGATTCTAAAAGCACGTAGTCAAGCTTGCATAAGTTCGCCGCGTGCTTATCCACCATGTGGACCGGGTCCCAGCCTAAGTACTTGTTCCAAATTTCAGGAAGCACTTCACCCGTTTCTAAATCAAAAAAGAGATCACCAAAGAGCGGGCCATTGTTCAGATTGGGTGCGTAGCACGGGGCCATGGCCAGAGTGAGCATGGTTTCAAATTTGGTCGGCGAGACGTTTGCATAAGTGCTGAGCGACAAAAAATCTTTAATGAACCCGGCCACACCCATGGCTTTCTCGATTTCGACCACGGCATCCTTTATGTGTTTCTTTAAAGACACTTCGTAAAAGCCGTCGCCCGCCGAGCTACAAATCATGCCAAAAGTGTCGGGCCGAATCATACCCGTTACCAAGGCGCCGAATCCGCCGCTGCTGTGTCCCGTAAGCAGGCGGTGGGATCGCTTCGAGGCGACGCCATATCTCTCTTCGATAAAGGGTACGAGCTCATCACACAGGTAATCCATGTAATTGCCCAAAGCGGGGGAGTTTACGTATTGGCTGCAGCCCAACTTTGACGTGCCGTCGGGAAAGACGCCGACGAAAGGCTTCAGCCGTTTTTCGTCAATTGCCGTATCCCAACGGGTGGGTAGTGACCTTTCGAAAGCCGAGTTGTCGACCAGGTAGCCGGCGCCCCGTCCCGAAAAGCCGGCTAAGAAATAAACCACGGGGTAAGCGATCTGTTTGTTGAATGCGGGCGGCAAATAGATCGGAAAGTGCCGCTCGGTGGGATCTCCCATGGGGAAACCAACCAGCGCCTTCGGGCTATTGAATTTTATCCACTCGATCATAAAACATCCTAACCTTTTAACCCGCTACTTAGTGTCATAAGCAAACGCCTTGGTGTTAAGCGCTTCGCCCGTGGCTTTTTGTATCATCTCGGGCCAGGCGTACATTCGTCCTAAATCTAAAATATGTTTTTGTACGAATTCTCCCACCCCTTTATTTTTGGCGTAGGAAAAGTGGTTGGGGTCGACGCCTTTGCCGACCTTTTTAGCCATGGCGTGATGCACCTGCGAGGCAAACACTTCGCCCATCAGGTAGTTGTGGTAGTAGACCGGCGCCGTGACCACGTGAACTTTGGCGGCGTAGTCTGGCTTGTCTCTGCCTTCGGGTCGTTTCAACTCTTGATACTTTTCAACCAGATCCCACCACAGTTTGTTGAGGTCGCTATCGGGGTTTTCATACATGTTCTTTTCGAAATGAAACATGACCTGCGCCCAGCGCGAAAAGACCAATAGGCGGTTGCGCATTTGCTTTTTTGCCGCGCTGAGGATGGCGGATTTCTGTTTTGTCTCCGTGGGTAGAAGGTTTGAAGATTTGAGAAACCCTTGGCGTTTGCTTTCGCGCTCAAACATCATCGCCAGCCCCTCGGTGGTTAGGGTGTGCGCGGCATCCCTAAGGAGAAACGGTAGTGACTTTGGAATATAGGTGGCTGAATAAACGGCGTGGCCAAATTCGTGAAGCATGGTCGCCATCCAGCGATCATTTTTAGTGATGTTAGCCAGCACGCGGGTGTCGCCTTCGCGATCTAGGTCATAGCAAAAAGCGTGGGTGCTTTTTTTGTCACGAGGGTAAAGGTCACTCTTTTCAAACACGGTGGGCATGGGCAGACCGATGCCTTCGTAGTACGTCTGGGTAAGCAATTTGATGTCGGCCTGGTCGTAAAGGGTGTCTAAAGACAGTCCATCCACGTCGGGCGGTTCTTGAAAAAATGGCTCTTGATAATGCCACGGGCGCAAGTCAGCTACTTTAATGCCAAGTCGTTTGGCGAGCGGCCCGTCGAATTCCGCCTTGGCCTTACGAAAATTACCGATGGTCTGCTTATCGATCGAATCGAAGAACTCGACCAAGTGTTTAGTGGAGTGCTCATCAAAAGCCAGCGACATGTCGTGGAAATTCTTAAAGCCAAGCTGCTTTGCTTTTTCATTTCGGAGTTTAACTAGCTGCTTCAGATCCGACTCAACCCGCTCACCAACCGCTTTTGCGGCTTCCCAGGCTTGTTTCAAAACTACGGAGTCGATGGATTTTTTTAGAATCTCGCGCAATTCAATTTCGGAGAGCGTCTTATCGCCCACCTTCACCCGGAAGGTATTAAACTCCTGCTGAATCTTGGTGCTGAGATCGGTTATCTTGTTAAGCAAGCCAGGGTCGACCTGGTTGGCGGCAAAGTAATTGAAGTAAATTTCTAGCTCTCGGCGCTCGGCCGTCGGTATTTGATTTGGGCTTAAATTGGCGGCGTCTCTTGCCTCTCTGATTTTTGCGAAAGTTTTAGGGGACGAGAGAAAATCATTGAGGGCTTTTTCGCCCATCGCCATTTTATCGTACGATTCAGAAGCTCCCTTTGCGTAAGCATCCCAAGAGTCGTAGTTGAGCGGTACCGAAAGCCTTTTGAACTCTCGATTGAGGTCAGCCAACAGAGTGGCCGTGGTTTCGATTTGCGATGCTGTCTGGTTGCTGGCGCTTATAGTGTCTTTGGTGGTCACTTGAGAACAGTGGACCAAAAACGTGGGACTAACAATCGCGAACAGTAGAAATTTTAGGCGGTGGAGAGAGCGTTGTCGCATTGCGTCCTCGATTGATCAGTAGCCTAACCGAAGTTCGCTCATTTGCCGATATCGCGGTTGCATTCGCGTTATACTCAAAGGCCAGATGAAAAAAAACGCGCTGCTTTTCTTTCTTTTACTCGGACTCAACGGCCAAGCTGCCGATTACAAAATCTATATTTATCCCCCGCTGTCGCCCATCAATTTGGTGCCGGCTTTAGTCGATACCCGCTATTTTTTGCAGCGGTTCATCTTTTATTTTAATAAGCAGGTGAAATCGGTCACCTGGAATGGCGTACCCCAAACCCTGGCGGTTCTCGATGACGGGCCGGCGGCGTTAATTTTCGCAAATCCCGAATATAAGGTGTTCCCCTTTGTGAATCGTTTAGAAATCGTGGGAAATGACGATTCGGTTCGCGGCTATCAGATCACGTTCACCAAGCAAGGCGATCCCGAACCCGAGGTCGAACCCGCGCAAGTGGTGGCGGGAGTTTCTCCGTCGGTGGTCTCGACCTCTTCAAACGAACGGGTGGTCGCGCAATTTTACACACCTAGTGTCCGATCTTCATTGCGACTGCTTAGCTTTGATGCAATGGCCTTTAGCGCGTTTCCCGTAAATGGGGATAACGGCTTCGCGCCTTTGATCGCCTGGACCCCGCAGTTTCATTTTTCGAGCTCGGGTTACGTTTCCTTAAGCATAGGCTTTAGCCCGATGAAGACCATGACCCGTGATTTTATTGTGACCACCGAATACCAGGTGCTGGCGGCCTATCGTTGGCGTTTGTGGAGCGTGAATGCGGGAGGTGGAATTCAGGTCTGGCACAAGAGATCGGGGGCTGCTCCGCTACTCAGCGTGGGCACCCGTTATTATCATGGGGCGTTGCGCGATCGGTCGCAGGCCTGGTTATTGGCCGGGTACTCGGCCTACCTTCCCCCGAGTGGATTGGTGCACGAATTACGGTTTGGTCTGGGGTTCGAAATCTGATTCGCTAGCGGCACGCGCGACGAGCGAATGGCTTGCGGGTTTGCGTCGGTTTTGAAACGCAATCACTCGCTCCGGTATCGCAGGTTTCACTTCACGACTGCGTAGAAAAACGACGGCCTTCGCCGACAGCGACTCTCCTAGCGTGGTCACTAAGTAGCCAGTGATCACCGCTGGCGCAAAGAAAAACGGTAGAGATAGAAAGAGAATAAATTTTTGTTTGGTCAGGTGGCTGGATCTGGTGTCCACGCCGTGGAAGACCGTGCGGCTGAGCCTGTCGATCCACTTTGCAAAACGTTGGTCCATAGCTCTACCCCTTGAGTAGTAATACTAGACTAACATTGTGCGCCATTTGTGAAGAACGACGACAAAAAACGAGGTCTCTACATGGTTAAATATTTAACAATATTAATTATTTAGCGAGCGTTTTCGGCGCCCAATGGCTGCGCTCTATTCGAAGGTTTCTAAAGTGAGGTTGGCGTCGTCGCGATCGGGGCGGCGAGGCTTGATGTGAATGGCTCCCAAGCCATCTTTTTTCTCTTCGAAATCAAGCGGGCTCAAGAAAATATCACGTTCACATTTTCTGCCGACGTTTTTTACACACGCTTCGTTGTCCGTGCGGTGATAGACGTAAAATCGGTTTTTGCCATCGGGCCCGATAAAAGGGGTGCCGTGGCCGAACGAATATTTTCCCGAAGGAATAAGATAGCGCCCCACGATGCGATTTTTTTCGTCGCCAAGCCCTTCAATCGTCTTGGCGGCGACCCAAGAAACTCCGTAGTAAGCTGAATCGTAAACGGAGTGGCTAAATAAAAGATAGGAGTGGCTAAATAAAAGATAAAGGTACTCACCTCGCCGGAAGATGCTGGGCCCTTCCACGATGCCCGCGCGCGCACCCTGCCAAATCCACTCCGCGCCCTC
>JAYSWN010000179.1:0-7561 GCA_043718025.1 Pseudomonadota bacterium | reverse complement strand
TTTCTTTCCCCTTTTTTCGAAGAGGATGCCCATCTGTTCCAAAATTCCGGGATCGCCCTTATCGAGCCGATAAGACTCCACCAGCCATTTTGCCGCGTCAGGAAAGCGGTTATCGTTCAGCGCAATCACCGCCATATTGTAACGGCTGCCCACATGTTTGGGCCAAAGCTTGATCGTTTTCTCCAGATGCTCTTTGGCTTTGGTCACATCACCCTTACCCAAAAAGAAACGAGCCACTCCCCAATGAGCCCGACCCCGTTCCACGTCTTCAATTAAGACCCTCTGGTACAAAAAAGCGGCCGTGTCTTTTTGCCCTTGAAGTTCGTATAGCTCGGCCGTGGTCTCTTGCACCATCGCCCCAATGGCGCCAATTTTGTATTCATTGGAGAGGTCAGTGAGAATCGGCTTGGCGGTATCGAGCTGACCTTTTTGCATGTAGGAGTAAGCGGTAAGCAGCCGGGTTTGCGGCCCTTTGGCGGTCTTTTGAAGAAGCGCCAATAGCTTATCGCCCGAGGCCTGCTTTCCGGCGCGCAAAAATACCCACGCGCACAAAGTTTGGACTTCGGCGTCGCTACCGGGAGCGCTTTCAAGCTGTCGACAGAGCGGTAAGGCGTCTGAAATTCGGTTTTCGTTTACGAGTTGTCGCAAGGATGTGTCTGCCCGGCTCAATAACGTGAGGGGGGCCGCTACCGCTAAAAAAACCCGGATTTGTTGAAGTCCTAGCATTCCCTAATGTTATCGGCGAGTTTGCCGAAACCCTTTAAAGCCATGGGTTTATCGATTGACTCGACGAGTCATCTTTAGCTAAACGGGGACATGCTCGCTCTGGGGAATTTGCTATTAATCGACGACGATCCGTTGGTGCAAGAGGCCATTCTTGCCGCCTTGCAAGGCATTCCTCCGATTGGTTCGCAGGTTTTTACGCTCAACCATCCCAAAGCGGTTGGCCCATTTTTAGAGGCCAACTCCATCTCCCTTATCCTCACGGACATTCACATGGGCGAAGAAAACGGTTTAGACTCCGTTTCGGAATGGAAGGCCAAGAGCAACGCGGTAGTTTTGGTGATTAGCGGCGACAACCGGCCCAGTCAGGTAAACCGAGCCTTCGCCATGGGGGCCGATGGGTTTCTGCCCAAACCGTTTCACCCCCCACAGCTTCGGGCGTGGATGGAAAAGCATTTTAGCGTCGCCGCCCAAAACCCCCGCCCCGGTTCTGAAGACACGCCATGGCTCGTCGGTAGGTCGCCCGCGATTGCGCGGTTAAAGCAGCAGATTTCGCGCTTAAAGGGAAAACCAGGTCTGAACATTTTGATTCAGGGCGAAAGCGGCACCGGCAAAGAGCGGGTAGCCCGGGCACTGCACGGCCAAGAAGCGTCGAGCCAGCGCCCCTGGGTGGTGGCGAACATGGCGGCCATTCCACCGACTTTGATGGAGTCAGAACTCTTTGGCGTTGAAAAAGGGGCCTTCACCGACGCCAAGCAGTCTCGCGCGGGGAAATTTGAGTTGGCCCACAGAGGCGACCTGTTTCTCGATGAAATTGGTGACCTGCCTTATGAAGCGCAGGCAAAAATCTTGCGCATTATCCAAGAAAAACATGTTGAGCGACTAGGAGCTAACCAAGGAAAAGATGTGGAAGTGCGCCTCATCTCTGCCTCCCACCGCAATTTAGAAGAAGAGATCGAGCAAAATAAATTTCGTAGCGATCTCTATTTTCGCCTGGCCGAAGTGGTGCTCACCGTTCCACCGCTGAGGGAAAGAAAAGAAGACGTGCCAGCTCTCGTCGCTGATTTTTTATCGATCAATCCTTTAGGCGAGGGACGCTCCTTTTCGGCGAAGGCAATCGACGAACTGGTGCAGTACCACTGGCCCGGAAATGTGCGAGAGCTAGAGTCGACGTTGAAACGATCGCTCGCCTTTACCAGCCCATCTGAAGTGACCACGATAGAATGGACGCCGCACCAAAAAACCTGGAACGCGCACTCCGAAAATAATTTCATTCAATCGCAAATGCGTACCGTAGAACACGATCTCGTCTGGAAAGCGTGGAAGAAAAATGGTGGCCAGGTTGAAAAAGCCAGTCAAGACATCGGTATCTCAAAAGCCACCTTTTACCGCCGCCTGAAAGAGATTAAAGCAAACCTGCCTTCGGAATCATAACCGCGCCAATTCTTGTTTAGCGTTTCGAGCACATTCCCATTTCGCAAAGCGATTCTTTGAAGTGTGGATTGCCCGCGGTTCTCGCGTTTTTTAATAGCGGTAGCATAATCGATGAGCAGCGGCCGAGGGCTAACTGCTGCGCCATTTTGCGCGACGGGCCGGCCGGCAGTTGCAGCCCCAAAAGCAAAAGGCCCTGGGCGTCGGCGGAAGTGCAGCCTTTACTATTGGCGCTGCGATCTTCGGCCATTTTCAAGAAGGGGATCGCTGCGGCCACACTCACCCCGCCTGCCACGAGCTTTGCCATCTGCAGGTAGAATGGGCCCTCTTCTTCGGAGTCTTTAAGTGCCTGATACAAACTTGCCGAGCATTCGTAACCGTCTGGCTTAATCGTCAAACACAAACGCAGATCTTCTCCAGCGACTCGAGCGTGAAGGTGGAGAAACTCATTGGATTTTCGCAACTGCGGGAACTCTTTTTTCAGTCGAGATCCGGTTTGGGTGATTCCGGCTGGCGTCTCTTTAAACAAGGTGATCAGGTGGCCCACCGCCGCCCGTTCGACCAGTTTTCCCCACTTCTTGTCCCGGTCAGCTTGGGGAAAGCGCCGTAATGCAGCTATGGCCGAAGAAAAGTCTTTTTTGAACAGTGAAACTTCAACTTGCTCCATTGTAGGACGAGCCACCAATTCCGCTTCATCGGCGATGGCTAAGGAGTGGGAAAGCAGTGCCACTAGGAATAGAGAACTAAAAATTTTCATGCAGTCATTATAACCGCTCTCGCGCACAAGTCGCGCCGGTCACCTGGCGCGGGCGGTTCGATTGACTCCTCGCGTTGTTGTCCATATGTTCAGGCTTTTGGGAGGTTGAAGATGGGCAGGGGATTTTTGGGTTTGCGCAGCGGAAGTTGGGGCCTATTCTTACTCCTTGCCGGCTCCGTAGCTTCGGCGCGGGAACACTCTGTTCACCAGTTTCCGTTGGACCTCGAAGTTGAGATCGAAACCACTGCCCTTACGAACGGCGAAACTTTCGAATACCTGTTCGAGTCATTCGGAAATACCAAGCTCCAAATCTTAGCCAAGTATTCTGGCGACGCGTTAGCCGATAAAGATCTAACGCCACTATCGGCCGTCCCGCTTGCAGGGGCCTCCCGGGTTGCCACCATCACTCACTCTCCGCTTGGTCAGAGCAATGGAGGGTACCTAAAATACGAATTTCTTTTGACCGAGCCCGGCGTTTATCGTTTCGCTCCCGCCGCCAAGCACACCCTTTGGAAAGCGCGTTGCCTGGCCAACTGTGGCCGCGCAGAAATTTCGTTAACCGAAGCCTTTAAGGGAATGAACGACACCGAGCTTCGCGTGGTGTCCGATAAAATTGGCGCCCTATTTGGATCCAAACTGCCCGCCAATCCGGCCGCGCTTGAGGCGGTGAACGCGATTCGCCAAGAGGTTTTAAAACGCAATCCCGCCTTCGGAGATCGTTTTCCAACTCTGCCCGACTTTGCCACGCTCGATCACGTACGCGAACTGCTGACGATGATGGGCGACGGTAACAAATCGACGTCACCACTTCTCGATAAAAACCTCGTTTGGGAAGAGAGGCTATTGGTTTACCGTAAACTCCCAAAACCGGATCCGGAAATTGTCGATCCGCGCACCCCGCACATTCGCTACGGCCATTTCATGTCGCCGACCGTTTCCGACGAAATGGTGGCTCAGAATCAAGCCTTGGCTGAAGTGATGACGCTGCTTTCTTTGAGTAAAGGGCACGTCGTGGAATTTCCGGCTGGCCCCCGCGCCAGCGAAAAAGTGACGTCACTCGGCGCTCTAATTGAGCTGCTTTGGAGCACCGGCCACCGTATTCAAATTCGCGACGAACGGTCGTTTGCCAATTTTTTAGCCTTCACCTGGCACGATAAGTATATTCGCTGGCCGGCCTGGTTTCGCACTGGTCTATACCTAAGCCCCAAAGAAGAGATTTTATTTCCCCTTCCGCACAGCCAATTCGTTTTTCAAATTCGTGGTCCTGAAATAAACGCCCGGGTAAATTTCTTTTTGGGCATGACGGGGGCGGCGTTCTTCCCCCATTTCGACGAACTTCGCCCGCAGTGGACGGGCTTTGCCTCGGTGAACCAGCTCACCGATTCAAACGAGCTCCACAAGCCGCTTATCAAAGAAGCCTTTCGCGCCGCCGAAATCTATCTGCGCAGAAACAAGTGGGAATACCCGCGCTTTGCAAAGAAATTTCCGGCCGATGGCTACGGTTACCTCGGCGTTTGCAACGACGCCACGGCGGCCATTGAACGCATTCTCTTCAAAAAGACGTCGTTCTATCCCCTGTTCCGATCGCCAGAGCTGACCGAGCTTTCGCGCCGCGACGACGGCCTGGATCCGATCTTTGACATCCTACCCAACGATAGCCTTCCGCTCGGAGCACTAAAGGGCGGGCCCGGCCAACGCGATGAGATTCTGGCACGTCTTCACGCGATGACCGCCTATCCTTTTGACCCCAGCTTCCGGTGGGATGCGACACTCTTCAATCAGCTCGAACGCACCAACAAGCGTCGGCCGTAGCCGAATGAGTTCAACTCGACAGCAACTTTACTTCACCGCTTAGCCAAGCCAGGATTCGGCCAATGTCTCTCCAGCGCATTTTAAAACGGAGAAAGCCCCTTCCCCGCGACCTTGCGCCGATTGCAGCTCTGCTGGCCCTGGTGTTTTTTACTTACTATCGGGTCTTCAACTCTGCGTTTGGCGCCGAAGACCCTTTTCACTATTCAATTAACGTCGGTTGGAACTGGTCGAAGACGTTGCTGTCGTATCTCAACTTTTCAGAAGACTGGTACCGTCCCACCAGCCTCCATTTGGTATTTAAGTTAGTCACCACGCTATTTTCTTGGCATGACTTCGCCTGGCTCAGATTTATAAATCTTCTTTCGTTCGGCGGCTGTGTCGCCATGGTCTATTTCGTTGGCCGAAAGCTCACTCCGGGTTCCCGCGGCGGCCCCTTTTTTGGCGCCCTTTATCTTGCCACGCTACCCGCACTGATATTGGTGATTCACCATGTGAACTCGTTCGATTTTTTATACCAATGCTGGTTACTAGGGGCGCTACTACTGTATTTTCGCCACCTCGAAAAGAATTGCCACCATCCTTGGTTTATCTACGGAGCAAGTTGGTTCTGCTTTTTGATTGCGTTAACCAGCAAAGAGCCCTCGATGGCCTTTCCGCTCTTTCTTTTTCTCTATACGATGACCGATTCTCGCCTCCGTTTTCAATGGCGCCGCTATCTACGCATTCTTCCGTTTGGTTTAGCCTCTGGTGCCGTTGCCTTGATTCGACTCACTCATTTTCAAGCCGACAGCTCAGATTATCGAACCGTATTTCACTTGAGTACGGTCACAAAAAATTTGAGGTTTTTCCTAGCTTGGCTTTTTCTCTGGTATGAAAAACAGCAGCATTTTTTAGTCACTTCTCTGGACAGACCGATCGCCAAGATTGCGGCCGTAGTTTTATTTGGCTTAGCCGCATCAGGAATGTGGCGTCTCATTAGGAATCGTAAAGAAAATTCAGAATTGAACGGGCTTCTCCGGTTTGCGGGATGTTGGTTCGTGGCGTTTCTAGCAATGCCGCTAGTTTTCGGTGGTTACCCCTGGCACGTTGGCCTTTCTGCGATGGCCGTTGGCTTGGTCTGGGGCTACGGCGTCTATGAAGGTTGGTTAGCGCCACGTCCTTTTTTCGGGGTTGGACTGGTAATCGTGATTTGTGCCCTGGCCCAATTCCACCACAAAAATTGGATTGAGCACGGCCCCTTCACCGGTATCTACGCAATGAATGAAGCCCTTTTGAACGGTCGTCGTCCGGAGGCGCTTGACCACCTCGGTGATGAGACAATCGTTCTGATAAAAAATGACCTTAAGTGGGACCGCTGGAGCTACGGTGTCGGGTCATTGTTTCGTTACACGTTTCTCAAGCCCAATTGGAAAGAAGCATTGCTTGATACGGCCGCGCCCGAAACACTGTCGGCCTGGCTTAATCTGAAAAACGCGATTTGTGTAAACTGGGTACCTGCCCACAATCTTTGGGAAGACGTAACCCCAGAGTGCCGTCGCAGGGTTGCTATTCAGCTGGCATCGAAGTGAGTTTCAATTTGGCCAGAGTGCCGGCGTGAGTTTTAATCCTAAGCCGAACTCCCCCCTCTTCATATTTTTCTTCGAGCACCGAGGCGATGCGGCGAATCTCTCCGATGAGGCCGGTTTTGTCGTCGTAAGGAACCAGCACTTCGGCCTCTTTAAAATCGGCGGTCAACACCTCTCGAATCACCTTCTTCAGGCGATCAATATCGGCCGGGTTTCGCGTGGACAGTTGGATGGCGTGTGGAAATTCGATAGACAGCATTTTGCTCTCCACCGCGCCGACGCAATCAATTTTATTGAGAATAATTAACGAAGGAATCTCGCCCGCATCAATCTCTCCTAAAACGGTGCGCGTCACATCGAGCTGGACGCGAAAAGCCGGATCGGAAGCGTCGACGACGTAGAGCAACAACGAGGCATCCCCTGCTTCGTCCAATGTCGAGCGAAACGACGCCACCAGATCGTGCGGCAATTTTTGTATAAACCCTACGGTGTCAGAAACCAGGGTGCGTGGAAACACATCCGGCTGCATGGCCCGTACGGTGGTGTCGAGTGTTGCGAAAAGTTTGTCGGCCACCAGCACTTCATTGCCGGTCAGCGCGCGCATTAACGAAGATTTGCCGGCGTTGGTGTAACCCACCAGGGCGACACTCAGTTGTTCAGTACGGCGGTCGCGACGGTGAATATGATCTTCGCGAATGACCTCAAGCTCTTTCAGTAGCTCCGCCACCCGGTCGCGAATGCGACGCCGATCGAGTTCATATGCAGTTTCACCCGCGCCCTTGCCCCCGATGCCGCCGCCTTGGCGTTCACTTCCGCCCGTAGCGCGCAAACGCGGCGCCAAGTACTTAAGACGGGCAATTTCAACCTGAAGCCGGGCTTCGCGGGTTTTGGCGTGGCGGCTAAAGATCTCGACGATGACGCCGGTACGATCCAACACTTCGGCACCGGTGGCCTCTTCTAAATGTTTTAACTGGTTTGGGGTAAGTTCTTGATCGAAAATCACCTTGGAGGCCAGCTCCGGAGGCGGCGGCTCCTCTTCCTCATAAACCGCTGCCGTCTCTTCCCTTTCGTCATCGTGCTTGCCCCCGCTGTAGGAAACCACCCGTCCTGTACCACCGGTCCAACGCGCAATCTCCTTCAATTTCCCCGATCCCACCGCCGTAGCCGGAGTCGGTACCTTTCGATTTTGAATTACGGTGCCAATCACTTCAAAACCCAACGTTTGGCATAAGCGCGTGAGTTCCGCCAATGAGGACTGGAACTCATGCTCATC
>JAYSWN010000178.1:0-20300 GCA_043718025.1 Pseudomonadota bacterium | reverse complement strand
GTAGCGAAACCTTATGGCGGTTCACTTCGTAAGAAGTCTGCACGCACTTAAACTCATTGGTCGCTATGGGGGCCACCAGCGCCATCTCTTTTACTTTTCGTTTCAAACTCTCGCGCGCCACCTTCATTTTTTGGCTGTCTTTGACCAACGTCACCTTATCCGTTTCGGCCATATAATGTGGACCACCGTCAAACGGGTCAATGTGTTCGCGCCACGTAAAGCCAATGCGCTCCAGCATATGCTTAACCGGTTCGGCGCCGGCACCAACTCGCCCAATTGAGTCGCGCACCTCGCCATCGAGTAGACACGTAAAGATGTCGCCCTTGGGAAAGAGTGAGGTCACAAACTCTTTGTTCTTGCGCGAAAGCACGTCGGCTTCCTGGTAAGAGAGGTTGGTGAACTTGCGGCCCACTGCCTCCCATAAAATACTTTCGCCTTGTTCAGTGAGCGGCGGCATCAGCTCCGACAAAATATGGTTCTTAAACCAACGGCGTCGCATCTTGATGTACTGAAAACGGGCGTAAGATAGCTGCCGCCCGAGTTTTGCTTTGTGATTGCGAAAGCTGGGGTTGACCACGAGGCCGCCAATCTCCGTGGGCCCGTCGTAGTCAAAGCGCAGCCTTAACACCTTGTGAATGAATCCAGAATGAATGGTTTCGCTGTATTTTTGCAACTCTTTGAGTTCGAAATACATGTGCGGCACTTTGGCGCTGCCGTGCCGGGCGATAATCATCGAGGTTCCGACGATGGAATTGTCGTCGAGATTCTCCATAACCAGAATGTATTCACGTTCAAATTTGTCTTCGAGCTCACCACTAAAAGAGGCCAACGATAGGCGGATCTTTTCGGTGATGATTTCACGATCGGCCGGCAGGTTGATAAAATATACCAGCTGCGCCAAACGATGTAGCCCCTCTAAATCGTCTTCACGGCAACTTCGAATAATAAATGGACTATCCATGTCACGCCTTTCTCGCGAAGGATTGGATCATTTCAGTATAAAACCGGGTGGCCTTTTGTATCTGTGGCAGTTCATTAAACTCATTTGGTTTGTGAACGTTGCCGATGCTTCTTCCCGGTCCAAACACAAAGGCCTGCGCCCCTTTTTCAAAGTAAAGGGCCGCTTCGGTGCACGACGCTTTGGTCTGGATTACTGGTTTCACTCCAATGGCGGACAATGCCTGGCTTGCTCGACGAACGAGAGCATCCTCTTTGCTTCCATCCAAGCCCGGATCGTGATCAAGCGACAGCAGTTTCATCGCGCTGTTCTTGAGAATTGAAGTGATCTTCTTTTTAACTTTTTCTACATTAGTCGCCGGCAATAGCCGGACATCAAACACAAACTGAATTTCGTTGGGCAAGGAGCGCACCCAATTCACGCTCACGGTGGGCGTGGAGGGAGCAAAGCGCGAATCTTTTTGTTTGGCTAGGTCGCGCCGCAGTTCGGCGATGCCCACCATAAAATGTTGCAGACTGACGCTTGCAACGCTTGGCCCTTCGTTCCATTCGGCCGTGCAGCGGCTGGGAATGGTATTCGACCCTACACCGCCATCGAGGGTTACAATCGCGGCGTCTTTGTTAAACAGCGAAAGCAATGCTTTTTCGATCGCGTTGTCGCCTAAGTGCGGCGTTGAACTATGCGCGGCTTTACCCAAGTAGTTGGTCTTGTTTTTCGCCAGGGTTGATTTTCGCTTTAGCGAAACGCGGACCACCAAATGACCCTTGTGCGCAAAAATAATCTCGAGCAGCGAGGGTTCTCCCACCATCGCGTAGCGGGGGCGGTACCAGCGAGTTTCTAAGAGTCTTCTGGCCCCCACCAGGCCGCGCTCTTCTCCGTAACTTCCTACCAAGGCTAGGGGAGGGAGATTTTCTCCAGCCTGCTTTATGGCCCAGAGCTTACATAAAAAATCGATTTTTACGTCGGCTGCGCCCAAGCCATAAAGGCGTCGTCCACTTTGCGTTAGGGCGAACGGGTTGCCGCCACACTTAGTCCATAAATCTAGTGGGCCGGGCTCAACGGTGTCTAAATGAGTGTGCAGCGCCAAAAGATTACGGTTCGCCAACGAGTTGTTGTGGGCCACGATATTAAAAAAACGGATTCCCCGTTCTTTCACTTCGTGCAGGCGTACGGTGAGCCCGGCCTGTTCAAGAAGTGGTCGCAAAAAAGTGACGACCGAAAGGTTAGAGCGGTCTGTAACCGTATTGAGTCGAACTATCTTTTCGAGCCATTCCGAGGGCGGCACCCAGCCACCTTTATGAGAGGTAAGTTGGCGCATGACATTTTACGGTACTCAAGGGGGGTAGGGCCGTCAAACCAGGAGGTTGAATTATTCGTGGCTTAGGCTAGTAGATCATTATAAATATTAGCATTTTTAACCTATAGGCCGGTAGAAACCAGGCAAATAGGTTGAGCCTGGTAACGCGGCTGTGTTATATGGCAACGGAATTAATGGCGGCCATTTGGTTGGGCCGCCACCCTTGAACCCTCCTGACGGGATGCTTCGTCACGAAAGTTCAGGGGACTAGCTGTCCTTGGAGTTTGAAGTTGTCCGATCCTACTCATTTTGCAGATACGGAAGCCCTTCGGCTTGCCGTTGAGGGGCTAGTTGGCCACTCCTTTCGAGATCCCAAGATCTTGTTGCGATCGTTGACCCACTCTTCTTATTCGAATGAAAAAGCGGCCACCAATCCTGGCCTTGAAGACAACGAACGTCTCGAGTTTTTGGGCGATGCGGTGATTGGGTTGGTGGTGGCCGAAGCTTTGATGGATCGCTACCCGTCGGCCAGTGAAGGAAAACTCTCACGATGGCGCAGCAACTTGGTGAGCCGCCGTACTTTGGCGGAGCTCGCCGCTGAACTTAATTTGGGCGACTTTCTGCGACTAGGCCGCGGCGAAAAGCAGACGGGCGGCGCTGAGAAGACTTCAATCTTAGCCGGTGGTTTTGAGTCAGTAGTGGGAGCCGTTTACGTAGATGGCGGGCTACAAATCGTGCGCGCCTTTCTATTACAGGTGTTTCGCCCCTTGATCGAGGCCTTCGCCGACGAAAACATGACCGGTAGCCGGTACCTCGACAAAAAGACCGCCTTGCAGGAAAAGAGCCAGAGTCTCTACCGCCTAACGCCCACCTATCGCCTGGTGGATACATGGGGTTTAGAGCACGAGAAGAGTTTTAAGGTAGAGATCTTGCTGGGTGACTCGGTGGTAGCCGATGGGCAAGGGCGCAGTAAAAAAGAGGCCGAGCAAGAGGCCGCTAAGAATGCCTTGGGACGTCTGGGCATTGGAGAAACGATATGAATAGCCACGAAAATTTAATCGGCCACGCTGGTGGCATGTCCGATCAGGCCAATACGAAGAGTGGATTCGTTGGCATCGTCGGGCCAACCAACTCGGGTAAATCGACTTTGCTCAATGCGCTGATGGGAAAAAAGGTGAGCATCGTCTCCGCCCGTTCGCAAACCACCTACCACGGAGTGCGGGGCATTCTGCACGATGGCGCCGATGAGGTGGTGCTTACCGACACTCCCGGTTTTCAAGGCTATCCGGAAACCGTTGCCCGCTTGCTGAACAACGTAGCGGAGAAGCACGCTAACGAATGCGATGCGCTGTTATGGGTCTTTGATGCGTCAAACCCCAGCATCTTACGCCACCTCGAAAATAATTTAGATCGCGTCCGTAAATACAAACCCAAAGATAAGAGCGTCGCCATCTTGAACAAGGTCGATAAAATTGCAAAGACGGCCCTGTTTCCGCTGCTGCAGGCCTTTTTTGATACCGATGCCTTTTCCGAGGTGATTCCGGTCTCGGCCCTAAAAATGGATGGCATGGAATCAGTGCGTAAGGTGATGACCTCGTTTACCCGCACCAGCCCGCATTTTTATTCTAAAGAACAGAGCACCGATCGCCCACCCGAATTTTTAATGGCAGAATTCGTACGTGAAAAGATCTACCGCGCCACGCGCGAAGAGATTCCGTATGCCATCTGGGTGGAAATGGAAGAGGGGACGCCAGAAGAGCGCGCCGCCAAGGTTCCGGTTTTTCGCGCCGTCATCCACGTCGATGGCGAAAACCGCAAAAAGATTTTGATCGGAACTAAGGGCAGCCTGCTGAAAATCATTGGCACCGAAGCCCGCAAAGAGATCGAAGCGCTCGTCGGCAAAAAGGTTTGTTTGAAGCTTCACGTTGATGTGCACGAAAAGTGGCGCGAGAACCCGACGCACTTAGATAAGTACTTGGAACTGTAATGAACACCGAAACTAAAGCCATTTCGATTGCTCTGATGGGCCGACCCAACGTCGGCAAGTCGAGCCTTTTCAACGCCTTGTTAGGCCATCGGCGCGCCATCGTGCTTGATCTGCCTGGAACGACTCGCGACATCATCGAAGAGGTTCCTTCGTGGTCGCCTAAAAAAGACGCCAAAGGTCATCTTACGATATTAGATAGCCAAGGGATCTGGAGCGAAGATGACGAAGACAAGCTCGACGAAATCATTGCGCGCGCCAACGTCTTTCTATTTGTAGTGGATGCTGCGGCGGGTATCACCCCATTCGATCGATGGATTGCTACCCGCCTCAAGCAAAGCGGCAAACGCACGCTGTTGATTCTGAATAAAATTGATAAGCCTAAACCTTATGGCGAGGCCGAGTTTGCCATGCTGGGTTTTGCGGAAATGATTTCAACCTCGGCGGCTCACCGCTGGGAGATCGAAGGGCTTCGTGATTGGTGCGTGGCCGCGGCCGGTGGCCGATTGCTTACTCCCGAAGAGGAGGCCGTAGCGGCTCTGGCGGCGGGCGATGAAGAAGAGACTCTAAGCGTGGTGTTTTTGGGACGACCAAATAGCGGTAAGTCCACGCTGACGAATCGTCTGGCGGGAAAACAAATTTCATTGGTCAGTCCCGAGCCGTTAACGACGCGCGATCCGGTTGCCTTTGAGATGCTGAGCCGGCTTGGCAAAGTTCGGGTTTTAGATACCGCCGGAGTCCGTCGTCCACGCTCTAAAAAAGAAGATCTCGAGGTCTTTTCAATTCAGGCCTCCATCCGTTCGATTCACCAGGCCGATATCGTGTTCTTGTTGATTCCTTCGCACGAAGGCATTTCCGATCAAGACATGCGGTTGCTCAATTTGATTGAGAAAGAGGGCAAGAACCCGGTTATTCTTCTGAATTTTTGGGACAAGTTTAATGCGGAACAGAAACGCGATTTTCTTCCGAATATGGAATTTTTAGAGGTTTTGCGCCCCTATAAAATTCTGCCGATCAGCGGCAAGAGCGGTTACAACGTGAACCGCATCATCCCGTTGGCGTTTGAAATTACCGCAACTTCAAAAATGCGCGTGCGCACTTCAAAGCTCAACCGCTTCGTGGAGATCTTAAAGACCAATAATCCGCCGCCCGCCCGCGGCAAAGCAAGTTTCAATATTATGTACGCGAGTCAGGTGCGAGTAGAGCCACCCACCTTTGTTTTTTTTATGAACCGAAAAGCCAACTTGCCCGAGAGCTACCAGAAGTACGTAGAAAACTCGCTGCGTAAGAAGTTAGGGTTTAAGAATCAGAATATACGGGTATTCTTTAGGGCTAGTGAGAACCGGCCGGAACGTGCCGAGCGGTTTGGTCATTAAATAAAGAAGGCTTAAGACCCGTGGCCCAAGGTGCCGTCACTATTACCGTCATCGATTTTTTTCTTCAGCTCGCCAAAAAGGCCGAGCGCGCCTACTTTTCTCGCAACTATATTAAGCTGGCAAAAGAGCTCGATGCGTTTGAGCTGGCTGACTTTAGGTACGAAAAAATTCCAGATTTAGGTCCTACGCCAGCAATTTTAATTTTTAAACCCGACGATATCGGTGATGCGGTTTACGCCATTCCCGCCATTGCACGGCTTAAAGAGGCGATTCCCGGCGCGCGGGTCTTTCTCATTTGCCAAAAGAAGACGGCCGCCATTTACGAGCTGTGCGGGCTGTTCGAAAAGATTGTCGGTGTCGACATCACCGCCCATTTTATTCGATTTCAAAGTTTAGAGCTTGAAAAGACTTTGGCCGCTTTCGGCGGCATCTCCTTCGACGCTTCGGTGTTTTTACGGAGCTACCCGGCCTTTTTCCGGATGTTTAATTCGATCTCGGTACCGGTGAAAGTGCACCCGAAGGATCCGCGTTTTCATTCTACGTCACCTTGGCAGGCATACATTTCTTTGTGGGGGAAACGGCGGGCGCATCAGGCCGAACAGATGTTGCAGATTGTTGGCCGGATAACGGGCCAGCGTTACACCCCGCAAGACGTAACGTGGCCCGCGTTTCGTTGGCAAGAGGCCGACAAAATGGGCTTGTCAAAAACGTTTCCCGATCATGCCGACGGTGCATCCACCCGCGATTTTGTAGTACTTCACCCATTCGCGCGTTTTGAAACGCGCCGCTATCCCTATGCATATTGGCGAGAAGTGATCACGGAGCTACAGAAAAAAACTAATTTCCGCTGGGTGATCATTGGCGGAGCGGAAGATCCGAGCCTTGGCATTCCGGGTACGATTGAGATGCAGGGTAAGTTGAAGTTGCGGGAGACTGGCTACCTGATTTCCCAAGCCAAGTTATTTATTGGAAACGAGAGCGGGCCCGGTCACTGGGCGGCGGCGATGGGTAAACCGGTGGTGACGATGCTTAGCGGCCACTCTCACGAGAGTGAATGGGGCGTTTGGGGACGAGGCAATCTAAATTTACGTATGAATGTGCCCTGCCAAAACTGCTACCTGCGCGCTTGTCCCAAATACAAAGTGCGCTGCCTCACTGAAATGACCCCCGACTTGATATTGCCGGCCATCGAAAAAATATTCAGCGCAATGACCAAAAACTAGGGCTTGCCGATAAAAGCTTTAATGTCTGACAAAACGATTTTGATCGTATCCTTGGCGTCTTTTAAGGAAATTGGCTCGGAGTTTTGAACTTTGAGTAGTTCACTCTCAATCCGATCACGTTGTTTGAAAAAGGAGGCCATGTCTTTAATATCGTTTTGCGCCAAGCGAAACCCTAGCTCCACTCTTTGGTCATCAAGATATAAATTGAATTCATGCAGTTCGGTAGTCGAAAAAAAGTTGAGGTCACGTAGCTTTACGATGAACTTTCCGTGCTCTTTTCCTTTTTCCAGCGCCGCGCTAAATTCCCGCTGAACGAAGTATGATATCGCCAACTCCTCCTTGGCATACTTTACGCGCATCTCAAGGTAGGATTTTTCTTCTGGCTTGACGGCGGCGGCCAGCGCTAACTCCAACCTGGTCACTTCCGCTTTACTGTACCCCAAATGCAAACGGCTGATTTCCACAAAATGGCCAAAAACCTCGCTAATATTCTGAGCTTTGGCAATCGCCGTAAGCTGCGCACATAGGGCTTTTTCTAAATCACTGAGTGGACCGCCCGGTTTCCTGGACGCACAATATTCGGGCGCCAGCCGATCGACGACAAAGGCCATCAGTTTCAAAGTATCGGTTTCTACCGATGCCGCAGCTTCGGCAAAAGCAGTTCTTTTTATCAAGTCTGCGCCGCCGGCAAGATCTAGCTGCAGTGTGGTATCGCCTTCGGGACTCCATACGGCACCTCTCGCGGTTGCTTTGGCCGAGACCTTGATTTTCAGTCGTTCCTTAGAAGAGAGGTCGGTTCCGCTTTCCTCTACCTTGAAGGTAGCGGAGGTAAAAAATTTGCCGAGCGCCTTGTTATCCTCGTTCAAGGTCTCTTCAAGAATGGTGAGCAAAATATGATTTATTTTGCCGAGGTTCAATGATTTGTCCGTGGCCTGAGCTGCGGCCGAGCCAAGAACTAAAAAGCTTACGCCCACCAGACCCATCATTTTTGGAAACCACTGCTTGATACGCATAAACTGCTCCTTATGACCGCGCTGTATTTTCCCCAATAGCTTTGGGCTATCGGGTCTTATTAAGTGGGTCAATAAGCCGGTGCGTATGTCTTAACGAGTGGTAAGCATTTTGCGTCGGTTTAGAACGCGCGTTGTATCTCGATGACGCTTTCGCGGCCTGCGCCGGTCGATATCAAGTTCACCTTGGCCCCAGTCTGCTCCTCGATAAAATTGAGGTAGCGCATGCAGTTGGCGGGTAAGTCGCGGGTGGCGCGAATGCCGGTAAGGTTTTCGGTCCAGCCCGGCAGCGTTGTGTAGACAGGTTTCGCTCGCTCTAGTGCCTCAGTGTCGGCGGTAAAGGTTTCTAAGCGTTTTCCATCGAGCTCGTAATGGGTACAAACCTTTAGCTCGGGCATGCCCGAAAGCACATCGGCTTTGGTTACCGCCACGTTTTTAATTCCGGAAATGCGTAAAGAATAACGTACCGCTACCAAATCAAGCCAACCGCAACGGCGGGGCCGCCCGGTGGTGGCACCAAACTCATGGCCCACGGCGCGAAGTTTTTCGCCCACGGCATCGTTTAGTTCGGTGGGAAAGGGGCCTTCTCCAACGCGGGTAGAGTAGGCTTTCATCACGCCCAAAAACAGAGTATCGCGAGGTGGGCGCGACCCCAAACCTAACGCCGCCTGTGAGGGCAGGGTGTGTGACGAAGTCACGTAGGGATAGGTGCCGTAGTCCACGTCTAACAAAATACCTTGGGCGCCTTCAAACAGCACTTTTTTACCGGCCTGAATCTCCTGATAAAGCTTATCGGCCACGTCTTCGACGTAAGGTTTAATGCGGTCGGCTAGCGAACGGTATTTTTTCAAAAAGTCATCGATCGGTAGGGTCTGAACGCCGTAATATTCTTTGAGGAGAAAGTTTTTTTCTTCGTAGTTGGCCTTCAGCCGATCCATCAGCAGGCGTTCGTTGAAGAGATCAGAAACGCGGATGCCCCGTCGTGCCGCGCGATCTTCATACGCCGGGCCAATGCCGCGTTTGGTGGTTCCGATTTTGTCTTTGCCCTCGGCGCTGCCTTCACGAGCGGCGTCAAGACTGCGGTGGTAATCGAAAATAAGGTGGCAACGGTCGCTCAGGCGAATTCTTTTTTCAAGATTGGGTACGCCCGCTTTTTTCAGCAAGTCGACCTCGGCCAAAAAAACTTCGGGGTCGACGACTACGCCCGAACCAATCATACAAGTGGTGTGCGGGTGCAGTACGCCCGAGGGAATGAGGTGCAGAATCGTCTGCTTGCCTTCGACCACCAGCGTGTGGCCCGCGTTATTGCCGCCTTGAAAACGGCCAACGATGTCGGCCTCGGCCGCGTAATAGTCGACAATTTTACCTTTACCCTCGTCGCCCCATTGGGCTCCGATAATCACTACACCTTGAGGCACGATAACTCCTTATTCCGTCCGCATTAAAGTCTCATTGACCGGACGGTTAACATTCCCTTGGTCTGTCGCAAACTTTCTAACGCCTTGGCCGGCGGCTCTGAGTCGATGTTAATCAACGCAATGGCTTCACCATTAGCGTGATCTCGGCCCAAATGCATGCCGGCAATATTCACCCCATGCGCCGCCAATAAAGTGCCCATGGCGCCGATAACGCCGGGCTGATCCACGTTCTTGGTGTAAAGCAGGCAGCCGGTGGGTACCGCATCGATCTTAAATTGATCCACGCGAACCAAGCGCAGCTCTTGTTTGCCAAACAGAGTGCCCGAGCACGTAACCTTAGCGTCGCCTTCAAGCGACACTTCAATTAGCCCGGCGTAGTCTGGACACTCTTGCTGCATCGATTCTTCTATTTGCAGACCACGATCTTTGGCGAACTTGCGGGCGTTCACCAGGTTTACGGGCGTCGACATCAGAGCCGTAAAAAGCCCTTTTAATACCGCAAGCGTGAGAACCTCTTTGCGATCGTAGGCCTGAATAGAACCTTCGTAGCGAATGCGCACTTTTTTAAGGGCCTGAGTTGATGCCATTTGGCCCGCAAAGCCACCCAGCTTTTCGCAGAGGTCAATCCACGGCTTCATTACGCCCAGCTGCTCGACAGAAATATTGGGCACGTTAATGGCGTTCTTATAGACCCCGTCACGTAAGTACGAGGCGACTTGTTCAGCCACTTCGATGCCCACCTGAACTTGGGCCTCATCGGTGCTGGCCCCCAAGTGCGGGGTTAATACGATGTCACGTCGTTTGAGTAACGGTGAGTCGGCCGGCAGTGGCTCAACTTCAAAAACATCGAGTGCAGCACCGCTGAGGTGGCCTGACTCAAGCGCTTCAACCAACGCCACTTCATCGACGATTCCGCCCCGCGCGCAGTTGATGAGGTAGGCCCCTTTTTTCATCTTGGCGATCGAGGTTCGATTCAATAGCCCCTTGGTTGCCGGGATCAACGGCACATGAACGGTGATGTAGTCCGACTTGGCCAGCACTTCATCCAACGGCAAAAGCTCAACGCCGTACTTAGCGGCCGCTTCAGCCGATAGGTAAGGATCAAAACCTAAGACTTTCATCTTGAGTCCCAGGGCCCGTTCGGCCAGTGCTTTGCCGATATTTCCCAAGCCGAGTACGCCAACAATTTTATTGCGCAGCTCGCTGCCTTGAAACTTTTTCTTTTCCCATTTTCCAGCGCGAAGGCTGGCGTCTGCTTCGGGTATCCGACGAGAGATGGAAAACAGTAAGGCAAGCGCATGCTCGGCGGTGGTTACAATATTTCCGGTAGGGGCATTCATCACCACCACGCCACGATCGGTGGCGGCCGCAACATCAATATTGTCGAGGCCAATTCCGGCGCGAATCGCAAGCTTTAGCTGCGGAGCAGACTGAAGCAGGTCTTTATCGACCTGGGTGCGCGAGCGGACAATTAAGATATCCACTCTGCCCAGCACTTTTTTTAAGTCGTCGCGGGGGATATCTTTGTGCTCGATTAGCTCGATACCCGGAATGTCTTTGAGCCGTGCGGTGCCTTCCGTAGCCAATCCATCGGCGATTAATACTTTGCAGCTGGCCATCTTTATTCCTTTGCCGTTTCCATGAAGTAATTTTGTGCGGCGCCAACCCCTTTACCCAGTTCCAGGTTGTGGCCGAGTTTTTTTAGGGTGAGTTCCACCGCCGACAATACCGTAATCATGTCCAACTCATCGAAGAATCCAAGGTGGGCGATGCGGAACATTTTCCCCTTCCACGCGTCTTGCCCGCCGGCCATGGTGATGCCGAAACGGTCGCGCAGGTGAGAGATAACCTTTTTGCCTTCGGCAATGGCGCCGGGAACAATGACGGCGGTCAAAGCGTCGGAAGGCGTGTCTTTACAAAATAATTCGCAATTCATTGCCTTGATGCCGCGTCGAGTGGCTTCGGCAAGACGGGCGTGGTGATCGAAAAGCGGCGGCAGCCCGACCGCTTTAATTTTCGAAAGCACGATGTCCAAACCTTGAATTAGCCCTACCGCGGGAGTCCAGGCGGTTTCTCCTCCGGCCGCCGCTTTGTCTTCCGCTTCCAAATTAAAATAGAAGCGAGGGCAGCCGGCGCCCTTGCGTCGTTCTTGCGCCCGTGCAGAAAGCGCCAAGAAGGCTAAACCGGGGGGCAGCATCAGCGCCTTTTGAGAACCGCTAATCACCGCGTCCAAGCCCCACTTGTCCATCGGTAAATCCGATACACCCAATGCGGTAATCGCGTCGACGATAACCAAGGCATCGCTTTTCGCTTTAACCACGCGGGCAATGGCTTCAACCGGGTGGTAAGTGCCGGTCGAGGTTTCTGAAGCCTGAAAGAGAACGCCGCGCGCTTTGGGGTGAGCTTTTAAGGCCTTTTCGATTTCGGCCGGATCCACCGAGTGGCCCCATTCAACTTTGATTTCGTGAGCGGTGATGCCGAAACGGTTGGCCATCTTGCCCCAACGCTCGCCAAATTTTCCGCCGTTTACGGCGATCACTTCATCGCCCGGGGAAAATAAATTCACCATGGCGGTTTCCATGGCTCCGGTTCCTGAGGAGGCTAGCAAATAGCTGGGTTGTTTGGTCTGGAACAAAAACGAAAGGTTTTCTTTCACCCGCGCCAGAATGGCGATGAACTCTTTGGTGCGGTGATGAAGCGGCGATCGGGCCAGTTCTCCCAAGACCTCTTCAGGAACTGGGGTGGGGCCAGGAGCAAAGATTCGTCGGCGTTCAAAGATGGGGTGTAATTTCATGACTATTTGTTCTCTTCCTCGTTTTAAGAAGCGGAAGGGTACGAACCACTTTGGGGTACGTCAAGAAATGGCTAAAAAAACGCCAGTATTTCGGGCTGACGTATCTCACTAAACACCTAGAATCGTAGTTAAAAAGAGAAATTGATTGTCTTCTTATTAGACATTCTTTATACTGCGCGTCATCTACTCTTTCTCACAACAATCTATCGGGGGTTTTCAGGATGTTGGAAAAAACGACCAGAGCTACTACGTCTGCCTTGCCAAAAGATCTCTCCAATCTTTCGCTCAAAAAGTTGGCGGCGATTGACCCCGAAATTCGTGGCTTCCTCCGTGCGATAAAAGAGACCAATCTACGTGAAAAAGCGGTTGAGCTACTTAACCGTGAAATTTTACTCAAGAAAAGTAACTAAAAGAGAATAGCGGCTTCGAATTCGGCCATAGCGATGACGGAGTTGTGTTCAAATCTCCGCTTGCGCCGCAGGGCCAATCCTTTAGATTGGCGGCGTGAAAAAGGCGCCGCAAATCATGGGAATTTTGAACGTTACCCCAGACTCGTTTTCTGACGGGGGCCAGTACGTCACATTGGCCAAAGCGCTGTATCAGGCTGAACTGCTCATTTCCCAAGGGGCTCACATTTTGGATGTCGGCGGCGAGTCCACCCGGCCTGGAGCCGAATTGGTGAGCGAGGAGGAGGAAAAAGAACGGGTGCTGCCGGTTCTTCGCAGCCTTCGCGAGCGCACCACAATTACCCTTTCCATAGACACCCAAAAAGCTGCCGTCGCACAAGCCGCCATGGCGGCGGGCGCCTCCATCATTAATGACGTTAGCGCCGGTTCTGATCCTCAGATGCCCGAGGTAGCGGCCAAGACGAACGCTACCGTGGTGCTCATGCACCGTCTGGGTGACGCCAAAACCATGCAGAAAGACCCGGTCTACCCGCGCGGCGTGGTGAACGAGGTGAAAGCCTTTTTGATTGAGCGGCGCCAGCGTTTTATTTACGCGGGAGTGCCCGCCCACAAAATTTGGATCGATCCGGGAATCGGTTTCGGAAAAGATCTCGAACACAATTTAGAATTGATGCGCTCGCTGGCCGGGTTTGTGGGAATTGGTGAAAAACTTTTAATTGGCACTTCGCGAAAATCTTTTTTGGCCCACCTTATGAACAATCCCCAACTTCCCATTGTCGATCGAGAGGCGGGAACCTTGGCCAGCAACCTTTGGGGCTACAGTCAAGGGGTCGAGGTGTTTCGGGTGCATGACGTTGGCAGCCTGGTGCGGGGCCTGGCCACATGGCAGGCAATCGAAGGGGCAAATCAATGAGACTCAGTCGCGAAATGGGATTTACGGCGCGCCATTCGCATCGGGGGATGCTGTACGAACCGTCGCACATCCACAACTACGTGGTGCGGGTCAGTTTCGAAGGGCCATTAAATGAAGAGGGTTTTGTGGTTGATTTTAGAGCCGTGAAGCGGCTTTTTCTGCGTTTGGTGGCGCAGGAGTTGGAAGGCAAAGACTTAGATTCGGTATTTGAATACCCGACGGCCGAAAATCTATCTGTCTTCATTTGGAATCAACTTGCGCCGTTTTTCCCGCTGCACTCCATCGAAGTGCGCGAGAAGCCGCACTCTTCGGCCATTTACTACGGAAAGAATTAGCGCATGAAGGTAACCACTAAAATCGCTATCGCTTTGGGATCGAACCTCGGGGATCGGCAAGGGCATTTGGACGAGGCCATCGCGGCGCTGCGTGAAGACGTTTTGTGGGAAGCCGCGGTTTCAAAAACTTACGAGAGTCCGCCATGGGGTTATGCCTCGCAGCCCCAGTTTTTGAATCTGGTGGTGGTCGGAACGAGCGACTGGAAACCGCATGCATTGCTCAACTACTTTCGCGACTACGAAAACAGACACGGAAGAACGCGCGAAATTCTCAATGGCCCACGAACTATCGATATCGATCTCATTGCGTACGATGAGTTAATTTTTTCCGACGCCGAAATCACGGTGCCGCATCCACGCTTTCGCGATCGGGATTTTGTGTTACTCCCTTTGCATGACGTTTGGCCCGATTGGAAAGATCCGTTGAGCAAAAAGAACGCGCAACAGCTTTTATCGGCGCTTCCCTTAATCAACGCCAAGCCCATTTAGTTTCACGCCAGTTCGTTTTGCAAATAAGAACGGGACGTGCGCGGAAACTGGTTACTTAACCAGAGACTTTCAACTTGCGACCGAGTTATGCATAATGACTCAGCGTGGGGGTTTGCAATGAAGAGTCTCTGGTGGGTTGCAGCGAGCTTAGGTTTATTCGTTTCATCATCCATGGCGTTGAGCTTGGGTCAGCTACCTCCGCACGCCCAAACCTGCGCCGCCACTTTAGAGCATGACTACGTTACCAAAATACGGCCGTTCTTCGGCTCCGCCGAATCTGGCACCTTTAAGGGAAAAGACGGTGCCGAAA
The DNA here is from genome assembly GCA_043718025.1 of Pseudomonadota bacterium. Lineage (GTDB taxonomy): Bacteria > Bdellovibrionota > FAC87 > UBA2466 > UBA2466 > JBGSST01. The sequence continues at coordinate 5,786 of JAYSWN010000178.1, read as the reverse complement.
TCTTTTACCGAAAATTTGTTCACGAGCCCGAACAAGAAAAAGGGGCGGTAGTACTCGTCACGGGTTGGACCGAAACTTCACAGAAGTACGCCGAACTGATGTTTAATTTTTATGCCATGGGGTACTCGATTTACGCTATGGACAATCGTGGCCAGGGGTTGTCGCAAAGGCTGTCACCCAATCCGCTGATGGTGCACGTTGAGAATTTTTCAGATTATGTTTTTGATCTTAAAAAATTCATGGATACCGTCGTTAAAAAGAGGCCCCATAAAAAAACATTTATCTTAGCGCACTCTACCGGGGGCTTGATTAGCGCACTCTTCGCGGCGAAGTACCCGTGGGACATAAATGGTGTCGTGTGTTCCGCCCCATTGTTTCGCATCAACACGGGGCATTTTTCTGAAAGCATCGCCCACGTCATTACCTCGACGTCGATCGCGATGGGCGGCGACATGCACTACGTGCTCACCCATGGCGATGAAAAGCCCGAGCAGCATCTGAATTTTGCTAAACAGCAGGCCACTCACAGCGAGCCGCGCCACAAAGTAAAAACTGCGATCTGGAGTGAGGAGCCCCGTAGTTTTATGAGCGGAAGCAGCAACCGTTGGTTGCAACGGGGGCTTGAAGCAACCTGGTGGCTGCACGACGAAGCCCCTAGTCTCGACGTTCCCTTTCTCGTTTTTACCGCCGACCAAGACGATCGGGTTTGGAACCCCGGCATGGCCGAGACTTGCCGTCGCATGAAAAGTTGTAAAAATTACGTGCTAAAAAATTCATATCACGAAATTTTTATCGAAGCCGATCCGTTGCGTGACTTTGTTGTCGACGAGACTTTGAAATTCTTCGAGCGCGAGTAGCGCTGATTTCCATCCAACTGTTACCAGTTGTTAGCGGTAGTTACCAAATTTAGGATTGAGAGGTCCTCATCCACCCGCGCAAATAATACGTTGCGTTAAAGCAAGCAAGTTTGGCTTCGCATCGCGTGGTGTCGATGTGGAGAAGAGACAGGGGTGAGTGGATGTCTTTTCGTTTTTTGTTTCTGTTGGGCATTGTCTACGCACTAAGTTTTCAAGCCAGCGCAATAGCAGATCACTGTGCATTAAAGTTTCACCGGGTGGGCACCACTAAAGTAGGTACCGAGGAGTTCATCGCCGATTGGACTAAAAGTTTTTATTCTTCCCCCGAAGACAGGGTAGATGCGCGCCACATGCTCATCGCCGCCTCTGAATTAGTTCTCACGCCCAAAGAAAAACAGCGCGTGCTGGAGGGCATTGTTCGAACGGTGGTGGGAATCAGGCCCACCGAAGTTCCCTCGTACCCGGAGGCCTCGGCCTACGTCATGGATCGTTTGAAAGATCCCGAAACCAAAACACGTGTCACTGACTTTTTAAAGCGTTGGGAAACTGAACTTCACGAGGCCGGAGCCCCGAGTGAAGGGCTGTGGTCTTGGATCAAAGACTTGGCCCGACAGGCGATTGCTTTACCGCGGACGCTGATCCGTCTTCACCAGATTACCGCCGAGGCCTACTCTCCCGCCAATATGGATACCAATCTGTGGGCGTATTTTGGTTTTCATCAAGAGGGCGAAATCGACAAAACGTTTCGGATGCGGCCTTGGCCCGCGGCTTCGATCAAAGACATTAGCGCCGCCGACATTGAAAACATGTCGCTAGAAGAGATGATTCGGGTGATGCGAATTGCGATGGAGATCGAGGCCCCCATCGTTCAGTACACGGTGCAAAGCGGAGAGGGTTTTCTTGCCCTGTTGCCAGGGTTGGCGCGCTTTATGGGAAAATCTGAAGCCCAAGCCAAATACGCGATCGAAAATGGGCTCTCTTGGTGCGTTAGCCCTTGGTGCTCTGAAGAGGATCGCCACGGTCCATCGTTTGGTCGCATGATCGAAAGATTGACCGGCATGCGGTGGACACCGCCGATCGACAACCCAACCGAAGTGGATGAGGCCTCGTCGACCATGGAGTTTGCCGAAAAACATGTGGACTCCCGAATGGCGACCGAGTGGTCGGCGTCGTCGGTGTACGTCATGCTTTTGGCGCACACCAAAGAGGGAAGTGCTCTACGTCGCTTCTTAGAAAACGTGATGCGCGATGAAGTGAAACATTTGGCAATTATTAGCGCCGCCCACGTTCATCTTTACGGCGAACGACCATGGATGCGTATGTGGAGAATGTTGAAAGCGGTGGCTTCGTTAACCAGTTACCACGCTGGCACTCGATCGACGGCGTCAAGTTCGTTCAGAAATGTGATTGGAGTTTTTGAAACCCTCTACACCTTTGCGTTGACCGAATACCACACCCGCAAATGGTTGAGGGGGCTGCCACCCGAGACCTTGCTGACTATTTTTGAGACGGAATCAAAGCTAACCGAATTGCCCGAATCGGCTCCCAAGAATGACGAAGAGAGAGAGGCCTATGCGGCCCTGCTCGCCTTTAGACAAAAAATTGTAGACGAAGGAAAAAAATGGCGCGACGCACGCACTGGCTGGCTTCCTGAGAGCGCCATTGATGTCGGAAGGCAAATTGAATTTAACTCTCGTCACAAAGCGGAGTTGGATCAGGCGGCTCGCTATTACGCGCACTTTGCCGGAGCAGAAGATCCGACGGGCTTCGCTTCACTTGAGCTGGTTCGGCGTTTCGCGCGGTTAACGGCGTGGAGCGAAATAGCTGGCGACGAGATGGCGCTATTTCGCCAGGCCTTATATTACCGCCTACGCGATTACCAAATCAGAAATAACTCTTACATACGAGGACGGCGCGACAGCGATTTGTCTGATATTACCGCTAAGCCAATTGCGGGTAAGAAAGGGCGTGGATTGGGAGTCGCGACGCCTGATGCCGCCGCAAAAGTGGTGCCCCCGCCTGGCGAGTAAACGTGGGAGACTTAGTTTATTGTAGTTCGCGCGAAAAATAGCGAAGCCAGTTTTCATTCGATCGATAGAAGAGGGTAGGGTAGCCAAACGAATTGATTACCATGTCGGCGTACTGACCCACCTGCGAAACGAAGGTGCTGTTGGGTGCCGTATCGAGCGATTCAAAACTCCAGGTGGAACCCGAAAGTAGCGTGGCCAGTCGCAGTCGTTGCGACGAAGCAGAGTAATAGCTGGCGTAAACCGTAGCGCCGCTCAAGCGCAGCGCCGGTTTGGTTGAGATTGCGGTGGTACTGCCCACGCCTTCAAGAACGCTGCCTGAAAAGGCGGTGCTGCCGCTGGCAAAGCAGCTGGCCGCACTGGATGCGCAAGTAACGTAGCGCATGGATCCCGCCGTAGCATCGAAATGTAAAATATGAATTCTGTCGTCGGAACCAATATCCATCGAGATTCCTGCGGCGCGAGTATTAGCCGAATTGTCGAGGTTGAGGCAGTTCCACGTATAGGTGAGCGAGCCGATGGCTTCGGTAGCGTAGGCCACCTTTAGGGCGTTTTGCGATTGATAGGCAATGACCGGATTGCCGGTAGAGGTAAATTTTAAAACGACGAACGAGCCAGCATCGTCGGCGGCATTTCCGCACGAGCCGGTTCCTGCCACTCCATCGACAAAGAATTTTCTCCAGCCCTGGGCTGCCGAGTAACGCGCCAGTTTTAGTCCGGTATTGGTTGAGTCATAGTAGGCAACCCCTAAAGCCGAGCTGGTGAGGGCGATCGAAGGATAGAGTCCCACGTTGGCCGCCACATCATCGACCACCGTAACCGTGAAGTTAGATCCCCCATCGGTGGAGCGCGCTACGTTTAAGTTCTGTTGTGCGGCCACGCCATTGTAAAAGGCGATGGCCGGGTTGTTGGAACTATCAAAAATGAGCGAGGGGTACGATCCTACAAATTGAGGGCTAGCCGCGCCTTCTACATGATTCACCACGGCATTCAAACCGAAGGACGGCGAAGCACCGTTTCCTGAGCGAACGCCGTAATAGAGTTTGGCATCAGTCGCCGTGGCATCCTGATAGAAAAAGGCGAACCCAATGGTACCCGTAGATGACTTTGCCGCGCTGAGCACCGGCAGCGCGGTACTCGGAAAAAAGTTGTTGGTATTATCGATGTTCTCCGTAATGAAAACACCGGCGGCACCCGCGTTTACAATCTCCGCCTGGTTCGTGTAGGCCACTTTTATGTCGTTACCTGTGGCGCCAGCGGCTGCGGCGGGTACTGCGGCGTAAGACGTATATAAAATATCGTTGGTGGAATCGTATGCGCCGCCCACCCCTTCGGAGGCGACCACTACGTTTTCTACCGTGGCACCGGTCGCAAGCCAGGCACCGGCCACTCCGGTTGCTTTATTGACGTTCACCGAGGCCGCGCCCGTAAGGTAAATCAAAAAATTAAAATTCAGCGCCGAGGTGGACGGCAATAACTCGAGCCCGTTCAAACCTTGCGATGCCGCCCCTACGACTAGCGGTGTCCCCCATGCCGCCGCTGCGCTTGATTGCACTTGTTCGCAAGAAGCGGGAGCCGGCGCGGTAAGCAAAGTTGTGGCGGGCGTGGCGTTGGAATAAATGGCTAGTAAAGGGCGCAGCGTTCCGGCATCGATTACGATATCGGACCGACTGCCGGCATCCGTCGCCGTGGTAATAATTGACGAAAAACAGGATGTGGCACCAGCACAACCCGCGGCCAGATTTAAGGTAGTGAACGAGTTACAGGCACCGGCTGTGTCGGTAGCCGTGCAGGTGATATAAAGGGGCTGCCCAACTCCCGCGGCGGCATTGATAAGGCGTGAGCTCCAAAGCACTTTATTTGAGGATCGGCAGAGGACTCCGCCCGCTTGGTTTACCCCTTGTCCGACGGCGGTAATGGTACCCGCGCCTGAAACCGCCGAGGTGATTGTCGAGCTTGTCCACGAACCGGTACTTGATCGAAAGAGGTAGCGTAGTTCACTGCTGGTGATCGTTTGCGTATAAAAAGCGAACTGAATGTGCGGCCGGTCTTGAGTGTCAAAGGTTAGGGTGACGCCTTTGATCGGATCAACCGTTGCGGCGGTCGCCACATTGGTCGCTAAAGCGGCAACGGGCGATGAAAACGGCGCGCTCACCGACCACGTTCCGAACGTGCTTCTTTCGGCAAAGCGAACTTGCTTGGTGCCACCCACCGTGGCAACGCTGGCGCCAAAGACGTACGCAATCGCCGGAGTTCCATCGCTGCGAAACGCTAACTTCATAATGGAAGCGGTATTTCCGGCCGCCACATTGGGGGCGCCTAGGCAAAATGAGTTCACCACTCCGCACAGGGCGGTGCCGTAGTTTGCGTCTACCACTTCGACCCGCCAGCCACCCATTGAGTCCATGTAGGCATACTTCAATGCTCCAAGGGCAGTTGTGCCCGAGGCGGTGCTGCTCTTGTCGTAGTAGATAACGGACGGCAATTTGGTGACTGGATTTATGACCAGGTCGTTTACGCCGCCGGTTAAATTATTGAAGGAGAGGCTGGGGCCGGCTGAAACCGTTCGATAAAAGTCGGTAATCGTACTCGATTGAGTCGTGGGCGCCGGGGTTGAGGTGGCTGCCGGGGCATTGGGTATCGAAGTGAACGAGTGCGTCTCTCCACATCCCGAAACGAGAGTCAGTAGACTCGCGGCTAAAAGAGGAGAGAAAACGCGGTTGATCACCGTTCGCATAAAAGTTCCTTAACTCTAGTTTGTTACTACCCGTCTCCTTTTCGGTAAGTTTGCGTAACCGCTTTAATTAGTTCCTGTCGGGAAATGAAAATATCCGCCCGAAGGGCGGTCCTAAATTTCTTCCCGACCGGAACGTGTCCTGAGGCGCAGCCGAAGGATCTCGTT
>JAYSWN010000177.1:0-49846 GCA_043718025.1 Pseudomonadota bacterium | reverse complement strand
TTGAACGGCTACGCTACAACGGGTCGTTGTTGAGGTAACCATCAACCTGATGGGAGCCCTCGGGTTTATTGGGAGGGCCGTTTATACCTTCTATCCATGAGCCTTTCGGTAGAACCCAAACCAACGACGAGGCGCTGCAAAAATTGGCGCAACTACCGCTGTTACGTATTAGCAATCGCCGCCGTAGTACAAAAAACTAAATCAACGCGAAATCAGTGACCACCGCAAACCCCAAACTGCGCTTCGTGCCTTCCCGCACCACTTGCTTAACGATCAACCCGGCGTGCTTAGCGGCGGTTAACTCTTCGGCAACGTCGGAGAGGAATAGGATTTCGGAAGGTGGCAAATTTAACTTCCGAGAAATTAGGGTGTAAGAGCCAGATTCCCTTTTTGCACCTACCTCCGTATCGAAATTATTATCTAAGTAACGATTCAGATCGCCATACGCCGTTTTTCCAAAGATCAGAAGCTGCGCCAGCACCGAACCCGAAGAGTAGATACCGAGGCCTAACCCCTTTCGTTTCCAGCGCTCAAACGCCACGGGTACGTCCTCGTACACGTGTCCCTGAATCTCGCCTGACTCATACCCTCTCTGCCAAAGGTACCCTTGAAGCAATTTCAACACCGGATGCTTTCGATCTTCAGCAATCCACCGCAACAAAACCGCCGTGCAATCAGCCGGCGAAATCGTTACTCCCTCTTCTTCCAGGATGGTGTGTCTTACATCGTCCAGGAGTTTGGAGACCACCGGAACCTCCGCATTAACCTTAAGGTACTCGGCCATCCGTGCGGTGGAGTAAGGAAACAGAACCTTATGAACGAAATCTATTGAGGTGGTAGTGCCCTCGATATCGAGCAAAATATATTTCATATTGTTGATGACGCTACGTAAGCGGCCTCGACTCCCGAATTCGTATAGTTTGCCACCCACCCCTCTTTATTCGTAAAAATACGAATTGCCTTAACCCGGTACCCTGGCGCCAAATCAAACCAGTGCTTGTATCCCTGCGGTACCGCTAAAAAATCGCCGCGCACGCAAGTTAGTCCAACAACCTCTCCGCCGTCGAAGTGAAACCAGAACTGCCCCTGCCCCTCTACAAAAAACCGCACCTCGTCCTCGCTGTGGGTGTGTTCCTTCAAAAATTTATCGCGAATGGCCAGCAGGTTTTCGGTACCGGGATGAACATTAATGACATCGGCGCTGAGAAAACCGTTTGCGTCCATAAAGGGCCTAAGTTCGTGGGCGTAGGCCTCAAGAATCTTTTCTTGCGTGTCATCGTCATTTAATTCTAATGAGGCTCGCCAACGCGAAAGGGCAACGCCCCTTTCCTTCAAGAACTTCTGAATCTGAAAAAAATCGGTAAGCGTCTCTTTGGTGGCCGGCAGTCGCAATGACGTCAGTGGCTGGGCAACGATCACGACAGTCTCCCTTGATGATGCAAATAGTACTTAAACAGGTACTCAAAAACTTCGAGGTGCCGCTTAGCGTCCTCAACGCTGTCTCCCCATACGTAAAGCCCATGCCGCCGCAACAACAGGCCATAGCGGCGTTCCTCATCTGCGAGCGCCGCCTCGATTTTTTCTGACAGTCCGACCATGTCTTGGGTGTTGTCAAAACAGGGAATCGCTACCCGGCTCTCGTGAGTCACGATGCCCTTAAATCCCTTGAGCAGTTCCATGCCTTCGACATGAATCACCGCTTGCCCGGGATAGAGATCGGCAAAAAACAGCGCCTCCAGCAGGTGGCTGTGCAACACGCAGTTTGCCTCGGTAGCGCGATATACACTTACGTGAACCGCGGTTTCTGCTGAGCTTCGGCGTCCGGAGTTTGCCAAACTATCGTGTAGGCCAAGATTGTCGTAACGAACCGGCAAAAAGTTTTGCTCATTAAATTGCGCTTTATCCACACCCGATTCAGAAACCAAACAAAACTCTGTCGAAGTTTTTGAGCGCAGCGAGTAGTTACCGCTGGTGGCTGGATTGTGGCCGCCCACATTTAAATCGCGCACTAAAGAGGCCAGCCGTTTGGTCGATTCAAGGTCAGCCGATACGAGCGAAATCATAACTCCACCCCGGCCAGCCTATCGAGCGCCAACTGCAAAGTTTCTAATTTTTTTGCGAAGCAAAATCGAATCAGGCGGCTACCCTCATCTGAATTCACGTAAAACACCGACGTGGGGATAGTAGCCACTTTGTGTTTAGCGATTAACTCTCGCGCCAGATCCCAATCGGTCTTACCCTGAGGCACACGCGCCAGGGCAAAGTAACTCCCCTGCGGCATCATCACATTGAAACCTAACTTTTTTAAGCCCGGCACCAACAGATCGCGACGCCCGCGGTAATCTTTTTGAAACTGTGGAACGTAACGGGGCATCTCTGCCAACGCTTCGGCAATCGCATGCTGGAGGGGATGGGCCACGCAAAAAGTAACAAACTGGTGGGCGTTATGAATTGCCTTGATCAATGGTACGGGGCCACACGCCCAGCCAATTTTCCAGCCCGTGAGGCTTAAGGTTTTGCCGACCGAAGAAATGGTTACGGTTCGTTCGCGCATTCCTGGCAGTGAGGCCAGCGGTAGATGCGGCGATTCAAAGGTAAGAAACTCGTAAACTTCGTCACTCACCGCATAGAGGTCATGTTTTACGACCAACGCCGACAAGTCAGAAAGCTCTGTTTGGCTCGCCACCCGGCCGGTGGGGTTATGCGGATTATTGAGAATTAAAAGTTTGGTTTTTGAGGTGATAAGCGCTTCGACGGCCGCCGCGTCGTACAGAAAATCCGGGGCTTTCAAAGTCACTACTTTGATCGTAGCCCCCGCCATGCGCAGAGAAGCAATGTAGGAATCGTAGACCGGTTCAAAAACGATGGCTTCATCACCGGGTTGAATCAGCGCCGCCACCGCGCAAAAGATGGCTTCGGTCGCGCCGCTGGTGACTACGACTTCGTGCTTGGGATCGTAATGAAGAGAATAAAAGTGGGAGTAATTCTTCGCGATGGCTTCACGCAGGGGAAGAATACCGTACGAGGGAGCGTACTGATTTTTGCCCGACGACAGGGCCGCTTTTGCGGCGGCAAGGGCCCAGTCGGGCCCTTCGAAGTCAGGAAAACCCTGGGCCAAATTTACGGCTTGTTCTTTAATGGCCGCTTGGGTGATTTGAGAAAAGGCTGACTCAACAAACGAATCGACAATAGGATTAACCGGCTTCAAAAGTGCCTCCCCTAAAATTAACCCCCATTCGAATCAACCAGCTCAACGTCGATAGGGTCTACCGCAATCCCCATAAAATAGGAATGGGTTCCCCCTTGGCATTGAACAAAAACTCAATTTTCAAGATAGTCCAGATCACGGGAGTGGGTTTCGTCTAACGACCATAGAGCAATTACCGCCAGCACGGCGATAACCGCGAAAACGGTTAGGGCACTATTAGCTAGGCTCATGGTCTTTTGAAAATAGCGGAAGCTCAGCGTCAGCAGCACCACCGAACCACGCACAAAGTTGGGCACGGTCGTAGTGACGGTTGCCCGCAAATTGGTACCGAATTGCTCGCTGGCCATGGTCACAAAAACCGCCCAGTAACCAGTGGCTAAGCCCATTAGAAAGCAAAGCGTGTAGAAATAATTGGCGCTAAATCCGCGCGAGAACAGCAGCGTGACCACCAGTAAAGCTTCTATGGCGTACGAGGCCCAAACTACATTTTTGCGGCTGCCGATCCATTGGCTAATTGCTCCCGAAGCCACGTCGCCGATGGCGACCCCCACGTAGCAGTATAAGATCCCCTTGCCGGCCGAGATGTTTTCAGTGGCGCCAAGAGACTGCGCAATTTCGGGAGAGAAGGTCACTAAAATTCCCACCACAAACCAAATGGGCACGCCGATTAAAATGCAGGCTAAGTAGCGCCAGGCGCGAGCGGGGGTCGCAAAGAGCAGGCGTAAATCTCCGCGGCGTACGTTCACGTCGGTTTTTACATTGGCAAACATGCCAGACTCAACCAAACCAACCCGCATCACCAATAACAGTAGGCCCAACACTCCGCCGGTGAGGTACGCGTAGTTCCAGGTAAGGTAGTCAGCAACAATACCCGCAAACACCGCACCCGATAAACCAACGCCCGCGACAATGGCCGTGCCGTAGCCACGCACTTCTTTGGGCAGCACTTCGGCCACCAAGGTAATGGCGGCGCCAAGCTCTCCGGCCAGTCCAATTCCCGCAATAAATCTCAGGGCGGCGTACTGATCTACGGTAGTTACGAACGCGTTGGCGATGTTGGCCGTCGAGTATAAAAAGATGGAACCAAACAGAACCGAGATTCGCCCTTTTTTGTCGCCTAAAATTCCCCAGAGAATTCCCCCGAGCAGCAGGCCGGTCATCTGCCAGTTCAAGAGATTGACCCCGACTTCCAAAAGTTGGTCGGACGGTACCCCCAGGCTTTTTAGCGAGGCGGTTCTTAAGATGCTGAATAGCACCAAGTCATAAATATCTACGAAGTAGCCCAGGGCGCCCACCAGCACCGGGGCGCTGAGCAATCTCTTATCGAATTTGGTCATGGTGGTTAATCTACCGCAGCCCTGATTTGGCGCCACCTTAGAATTTGACCCGTTTTGGAACTGCTCTGAACCTTGACGCCAGGCTCAAAAACGCTGGCACGCCGGTTGCTTTATAGCTCTCCAACATAACTAGAAGAGGTATCCATGTTGGACGTACAAACCTCGAACGGAGCCAGCGCTCCCCGAGTCCTCCCGCGAGGTAACGCGGTCACCCTAAGAACAACCCTATTCCCCCAAGGCGCCGGTGCGGCGGCTGAATTCAAGCGATCCGGCCTTACGACTTACCAGCCGAGTAAAGAGCTCGTCGCCCTATCTTCGTGGATCGGGCGTATGCAGGCTCTCGCCCAAAAAGAATTTGGCTACGCGTCACTCTGGATTGCCGGGGGAAGCTCTCGCACCATTCTTGATCACGTGTATTTTAAAAAGCCTCTGAAGATGCGCGATCTAGATATCTTTTTTGTGGCCGGAAAGCGGGAGGCCGAAGCCACCGCGTGGAGGCTTGCCGACCGCATTCAAGAAAGCGGAATCGCCCGTTTCGAACGGCGGGTAATCCGGCAAAAGTCTCGGGTGAATCCAAACCTCCCCACTAGTGAGCAGCTTGGTTACCAAGCCGGTTTTGGCATGCATCTACTGCACGACACGTTTCCCATTTTGAGCCTTTCAATCTTCCACGAAAGGAAAGATCTGGAATTGAATGGCATCATGAACGTCGATAAAATCATGATTCGCCTCGACTCACGGCAAGCGCTTACCACCTTTTGCGCAACTGAGCTGGTCGGCACACCCTACTGGCAGTTGGCCAACAAGAACGTGATTGACGACAAATTTAATGGTTATCAGGCTTGGGTTGAGCAGCGTCCGGAAGTGCTCAACTGGCTGTCACTCTTCGTAGAGCCACCGATGAAGTCTATCCGAGTTCTGCGCAGCTTCGCCAAATGTGGCCACACCACTTTGCCCACTCCGGTGAAAGAAAAAATGAAGGCCTTGGTGATAAATGCCCACCCCCCCAAAGATCCTTTCGAGATGATGCGCAGTTTCTTAAAAATCTTGAGCGACAAACTGGTGGCGCCGCAACTTTCGATGCTGGCGTCAATTGGCACTCTCGCGTTCTTGTGCCCCGAGCTGCAGTCAAATTTGGAAGGCATGAGCGCCGACGAAATTACCCTACTGATTAACGAAGGAAAATATATGCAATCTGGAACTGAACTAGCTGAGCCCCTAAAAGTTTTGCGATCCTTAACCACTAACCTACGCCCCGAGGCGAGAGAGCAAATTTTTGCCTTAGCGCAGGAAGCTTATCCGACCACCTTCGCGTAATTTGAGTTATACCCTTAGCCGATGCGAGATTTTAGGTGCTTTCAGGGCGGGGTGTTCACTTCGATTCTGGTCTACAACATGCTAGCGGTAGCCAACGGCTGGTATGTTTATGATCAGACTCATAACCCCATGGATTTAGGGTGGGTGGGCTTAGCCCAGTTTCTACCGGCTTTTCTCATGACCTTTGTTTCGGGGCAGTTGGCCGATCGTTTTGATCGCCGTCGGCTGATGATCGCCGCCAATTTTTTGATGGCCGGTTGTGCGCTTTTACTCTGGTGGCTAAGCACGCAAACCTTTTCCCGCTCGGCCTTTCTCACCGTCATCGGCCTGGTGGCCATTGCCCGATCGCTAGAGGCTCCCTCGGCAGCGTCTTTTCTTCCGGATCTTGTGGGGCCCGAGATTTTTACCAAGGCGGTGGCGGGGGTGTCGTCCTTAAAACAGATTTCAAAACTGGCGGGTCCGGCGATGGGCGGCTTGCTGTACGGGCTATTTCAAAAAGCCGACGCCGTCTTTCTACTTTGCGCCGCGGGCTCAATGCTTGCCGCTCTATTCATCGCCGCAATTCAAAAAAGGCCAGCGCTCCATCGCAAAAAAGCTGCGATCTCGTGGCAGAGTTTTGTCGAAGGGTTAAGTTTCGTGCTGAAACACCAGTTGATTCTGGCCGCAATCTCACTCGACATGGTGGCAGTGCTATTGGGTGGCGCGGTGGCCCTACTTCCGGTTTACGCTAAAGACATTTTGCATGCCGGACCCATGGGGCTCGGCCTTTTAAGAAGCGCCCCGGCGGTAGGGGCCTTCGGCATGGCTTTTTGGCTGGCGCGAGGTGGCATCCGCGAAGCGCTCGGAAAAAAACTGGTCTGGTCGGTTTTTTCCTTTGGCCTGCTCACCTGCCTATTTGGAATTTCGCAAAACTTCTACCTGTCGCTGATCGTACTCGCGACCATGGGCGCGGTAGACAATTTTAGCGTCGTCCTCAGGCAGTCGCTGGTGCAGATTGCGACGCCCGACGGACTGCGGGGCCGGGTGAGCGCCGTGAACCAGGCGTTCATCGTCACCTCAAATCAGCTCGGCGAATTTGAATCAGGCCTTGCGGCTTCGCTACTGGGCACCGTGCCTTCGGTAATCGTCGGCGGCATTGGCACTTGCCTCACCGCGCTTTTCTGGCCGCAAATTTTTCCGGCGCTGAAGCGGTTTCACGATTTTGAAGGCATCGCACCGTCCGCTTCAGCGCCGCAGAAAAACTAAAACCACTTAGGGCAACTCTTTCAGTGCCTGTTCAAGGCTGGCTTTAACTTCGGACAGCCTATTCTCCTGACCGGCTTTCATTTTTGCGTCGATAGAAACCAACGCGTTGTCGATAGTAAACGTACTTGGTTTGCTCCCCCCCCCACCACCCGATCCGCGACAGCCCACCACATCGTTGTGTAGGCCGCAAAATTTTTCGCCCACTTTTTCAAACCACGCTTGAAAGAAGCGTTTGGCCTGCGCCGTGTGCGTAGCCGATAGGTAACTGGTGCGCGCAATGTCGCCACGACTGTTAGTAGAAATTAGCACGCGCTGACCGGTAGCCTTGTCGTAGTGAAAGGCCGGACCACCTGAATCGCCATAGCAAAGGGCCGCACCAGAGTCGGTGACGATGTCGTTATTGCTACCCGAGGGCAGCCTACGGACCGTGGCTTCGCCAATGCGGTAAACCCCGTCGTTCCCCCCGCTGCCTCCGGCCCTAACGCAACCATAACCGGTAAGCTGCACGCGATCTCCCGCCTTCAATCTGCCGGCGTCCATGTTTAAGCTTTCGTAGGGAATGCCTTCAACCACCCGGTTAGTTTGGCAAAGTGAGTAATCGGCGGTGGAATTTCCGGCTGAATATTCTCGCGATACGATGCAACTGGCCGTGTATTGATTGGGGCCTACGCTAAAAGATATTTTTCCGCTCGAAGCGCAATGTGCGGCGATAAAAACCACCCGTGGTCCAACTACGGTGGCGGTGCAGCTGCGCGTCCAGACGCTGGCGGGAAAGTCTGCCGGGTTGGCGGGAATGCCGTTGATCAAGGTGGGGAAGATTGGTTCTGCCCCGGCAGAAAATGCGATCGCCATCAGTAACCCGAGTATCCAGTTTGTCATGTGTCCCCCTAAAGCCTGATGGTGACAGTGGGGTGTGGCGCAAAAGCACCCGCAATAGTGAAGATGGCTTCAAAAGCCTTTATGGATGAGCCTTTCGAGTGCCGCTAAGTATTTAGAGATTTGGAAGGAAAACTGAAAAGGCCGCACCCTGGGCGTCGTCAGAACCCCTTTTCTTTGGATTTCACCGGTGAAAACGGCTAGTTTCCCCATCGCCAATGCACCCTAGCCGCGCTCTTTTTTTAGCCATGATTTTGCTGGCGGTAAGCCACTCTTGGCCAACCCTTGCTCTAGATCATAGGCCCACCCGCCACATTGAGCAGCAGTTTCGCATTCCCGGCGATCCGCGCACTTTTTCCCGCCACACTTTTATGCCGGTGGAAGACGAGCGTTGGGCATCGCCCGAAAGCCGCGAGCTGTTGGCCATCGTCGCCGGGGAAATTCGCCGCGAGGCAGATGAGCTGGGTTACACCAAGGGGCCGTCGGGAGCCGCTTACGTCCGTGAACTCGAACTTTTGGCCAAGGGGCATTGGCCACTTACCTACATCACCGTGGCCGGAGACTGGCAGGTGCTCATGCACATGGCTTTTGCCATTCGCTGGGACGATTCGCCGCTGCCGTGGGAAGCGCGATTTTTGGGGGATGACACCCGCATCCTCCCCGAACAGATCGTCAGTGAGTTCAAGGTCGGCATTGGCAGCCACGAGTTTCCGATGTTTCAGCATTACACCGAACTTAGCTCGTCCCAAAATCAAGATAGACTGCGTTTACTCTCATTGCTGCGCTACGAAATGGTGGGAGAGCGCACCGAATTTAAGTTTTTAAGCGGCCGTGAACCCACGTTGCTTTTCTTGCGCGAACTTCTCCACGCCACGTCCGAATTCGGTTTACACAAATACAGCGGACGAAAACCGGACGAAAAAGTGCTCGAAACTTTTAAGAAGGCCCTAGCTACGTTTCCGGTAGACATGCGGACGGTAAAGGCGATTGCCCAAGGATTAGACTCGCCGCATTCCGAGGTAATGACCAAATTTCTAGTAAAATTTCTTACCGACCCGTCGTTACAAACGTACGTCGCTAATTCAGGCGTGTACGGCCACATGAGCTCCGAACACCAAGGTGAGGAGTTGGTCTCCGCGCGCGCCACGCTATTTCAGCGGCGTCTAAAACTTCCGACTTCTCTTTATAGTTTTCTCGAAGGGGCGGGAATAGGGCCGGGAAAAGGGACAAAACTTATTGTCACCGACATCACCGCAGTACCCACTGCCTATTTTGAAACGATTGTTTTGAGGAGTCTAGACGACGTGGCGTCGCTAAAAAATCGCCCCGCGACTTACCTCGATCCTGAAGACTGGGTGCCGGGTTCAATTGGCTGCGCGACCCACCTACTCAACTTCGAACGCGCCCTTTACGAGTTCCAACACGGCCCCCCCTAAAAGGTGCCCATCTACTTTTCAGCTGAAAAGGTAGCGGGCTGCGAGTCGCACCCGGCACTTTTCCAGCTGAAAAGTAGATGGGCACCTTTTGGTGGAGTTGGCACGGTAAGGGTTCTCCGCTAGTTTGTAACGCATGAGTCACCCCTCTTGCCCGCCAACCGCCATATCTTTATTAAGCGGTGTTATCGATTTTGCAGGCACCTTTCCGCCCGCCGCGCTCTCGGTGGAAAAGAGCTGGAAGAAGGCAAAAGAGTTCTCCAGCATCGCCACTCACCCATGGCTAGTTAGGCGTTTAGTTTTTGCATTGCAGGATCTAACCACCCTCAGCACCGATAATTTGCAAAGTTGGGGAATTAGCAGCGGCACTTGGCTAGTCTCCGCGCTGGGCCGCCGGCCTGAGTCTGACGACCTCTCGGGACTTTTAAAGGCGGTGGAATGGGACTTACGAGAGATTGATCGGTTTAACGAACGCCACTGGGACAGCAGCACACGCGTCGGCATAGTGCTTTACGAGGGTAAACTTTCTGAATCACTCTTCGCCGACAATGGCGATTTGATGCGAACAAGCCTTCCGCAAGTGCTCGACCGTTTCTTGAGATTGAAGAACCTAAAGGTAGACTCGTATTGGGAATTGCCGTGGGAAAACCTAACCCTAAAACGCCTTGAACAGACCTCCCAAACGCTAACCGACTGGCTGCAGAGCGAAGATAGCCCGCATCACCACACCGGCCTAAAATTTCGCACCGGTGGCGCGTACGTGCCCACCCCCGAGCAGTTGGCCAGCGCCATACTCACGGTCACCTCGCACCGCCTGCGATTCAAAGCCACCCAAGGACTGCACCGCGCCATTTCGCGCCAAGGCGCCTACGGTTTTGTAAATTTATTTGCCGCGATCAATCTCACCCAAGCGTTGGGTGGCGATGATTTTGCGCTGCCGCTCATTCAACAATGCCTTACCGATGACAACGCCAAAAATTTTCAATTTACGGAAAAAGTATTTCGTTGGAAGTCGCATGAGCTTACCCGCGACGATTTGGAGACGGCCCGCCGCCTTCACACCGCCACCTTCGGAAGCTGCAGTGCGGATGAACCAGATCAATTTCTGACCGAGGAGCTGTCGATATGAAGTTAGTTACCCTAAAATCTGCAACTAAGAATAACCGCCACGGTGAGCTGGCCGTAGTCACCCGTGACCACAAATACGCGCTACGCGCCACCGCCGTAGCCCCCACTCTCTTGACCGCCCTCGAAAACTGGAAAGAGTGCGAACAAAAATTGCGCGAGCTGTTTCAAGCCCTAGAACGTAGCCGCGAAAAAACCGCGGGCGCCTTCGAACTGAAAATTGAAAACTGTTTAGCGCCACTGCCCAACGCTCCAGGCTTTTACGACGGCAGCGCTTTTTTGTCGCACGTGGTGCGTGCCCGCCGGGCGCGCGGCGATCAAATGCCAGAATCAGCGCGAATCACGCCATTGATGTACCAAGGCGTCGCCGATAACAATTTGGCGTGGAACGACAAAATCGATCTCATGGACCCCGCTTACGGCGGAGACTTCGAAGGTGAGTTTGCCGCAATAGTGGTGGACATGCCCAAAGGCACACCAAAAGAGAAGGCGTCGAGCTACATTGCGCTGTTCACCCTGTTTAACGACATCACTTATCGCGAAATCGTAAAGACCGAGCTCGAAACCAAGTTCGGCTTTCTGCAATCGAAACCTAATTCCGCGTATGCACCGATTGTGGTCACGCCCGATGAGTTGGGCAGCGCCTGGAAAGACGAGCGCATCGCTCTCGACCTAAGCGTAAAGTGGAATGGCGAGTGGTTTGGTAACCCAAATGGTCGCGAAATGAATTTTACCTTTGGCGCCTTGATTGCCCACGCCTGCCGCACCAGGCCATTGGCGGCGGGAAATATCGTTGGCACCGGCACCATATCTAACGAAGACAAAGCGCAGGGCTTCGCCTGCCTTACCGAGCGGCGTTTTCAAGAGGTGCTTGATACCGGCAAACCGATCACGCCGTGGTTAAAAACCGGCGATCGCGTGCAAATCGAAGTGTTCAAAGACGGCCAGTCGCTCTTTGGGCCGATAGACCAAGCCGCAGTTTAAGTCTGTGGGTAGACTTTATCGGCGAATGTTCATAAAATTCGCTTATGCCTAAACTCGAAATTGATATTGCCGGTCAGTCGTACGTAATGAAGAGCGATGAAAGCCCTGAGCACATGGAAGAGGTGGCTCACTTGGTTAAGAAGCGGGTTGAAAATCTGCTTAAGAAAAGCCCAAAGCTCGGGGTGGCCCGCGCTACGATGCTGACCGCCTTTGATTTTGCGAGCCAGATGGTGAAAAGCACCAAAAAAGGCACCGAATTTAAGTCGGGCGTACTCACCAAAGCCAAGCTGCTGTTGAACAAAGTAGAAAAAGAGCTTTCTGAACGGTCGCATTCTTAAAGGCGGATCGTCGATGGCGGGCTTAGCCAAAAAAGCGCTTCGCCAAAAGTGGCGAAGCCAATTTTCCTACACGCCAGAGCAGAAGGCAAAGCTAAGTGCCGAGATCTGCCGGCACCTTCTCAACGATCCTCGTTTACTCCAAGCTAAACAGATTGGCCTATTTGCCGCCTTACCTTGGGAACCCGAAGTGACTTCCCTTCTTTCCCTTGGCAAAGCGGTTTTTCCCAAAGCCGACGGCAAGGCAATGACTCTCGCCTTCTATAAAGTGAAGGCGCTGGCGGACCTGCAACCCGGCTTTGCCGGTATTTTAGAGCCCAAACCGTCTCTCGCCGCCGCCGACGATTGGAGCCGCACTGACGTGCTGCTCATTCCCGGCTACGGATTTGATATTTTTGGGGCCCGTGTAGGCAGCGGAAAGGGTTTTTATGATCGATTCTTGCCAAAATTCGCCGGCATTCGTATCGGAGTGGCGTTTGAAGCCCAAATCTCGCAACTACCGCTTGATCAAGAGCCCTTCGATGCTAGGATGGCCGGCCTCTGCACTGAAACCGGCATGCGAAATGTAATGCCCTAGAATTGAGACTCAAGTGATCACCGTGTTGGTCTTTGGGGATATTTTTGGAAAACCTGGCCGTCGGGCGGTAGCCGCCGCCCTTCCGGACTTAATTGCCTCTCATCAGCCCGATTTCATCGTGGGCAACGCCGAAAACCTAGCGGGGGGCCGCGGGGTCAATCGTAAAGTCTTTAATGAGATGCGGGCCATGGGCTTTGACGCCATGACCACCGGCAACCACGTATGGGACAACAAAGACATATTAACCTTCATCGATCAAGAAGAGCGGCTGCTTCGGCCCGCCAATCTGCCCACCACCGTTGAAATGCGCTGCCCCGGCCGCGGTTACACCATCGTGCACAAGGGAGAAAAAAAGATCTTCCTCGTGAATTTAATGGGCCGCGTGTTCATGGATGACATCGACTGCCCCTTTCAAGCCGCCAACCGGATCATCGCCGAGGCACCTTCGCACATGCCAATTCTGGTCGACATGCATTGCGACGCCACCAGCGAAAAATACGCCATGGGCTGGCATCTGGCGGGACGAACCGCGGCAATGTGGGGCACCCACTCGCACGTACAAACCGCTGATGAACGGGTCTTGCCCGGCGGCACCGCCTACATCACCGACTTGGGAATGAGCGGGGCGTTTGATTCGGTGATCGGTCTGATGCCCGAGCCGGTGATCAAAAAGTTTATTAGCCGCCGGTCGCACGGGTATCATATGGCCAAAGAAAACCCCGGCGTGGGTGGAGTGGTGATTAAGATCGCTCACAACAACAAAGCCACTTCGATCGAACGGTTTCGTTACTCGGTAGACGGCGGCCACTTGTCCGAAGGAGATTTAGAATGAAGCTATCGGCAGAAGATCAGCTCAAAGAGTTAAAACGCGGCACCGACGAAATTCTCTCGGAAAAAGACCTGCTCGAAAAATTGAAGAAGGCCGTGACTAAGAACCAGCCTTTGACAATCAAAGCCGGTTTCGACCCCACCGCGCCCGATTTGCACTTGGGCCATACGGTTTTGCTACAAAAAATGGCCCAATTCCAGCGTCTGGGACACAACTGTGTTTTCTTAATCGGCGACTTCACAGGTATGGTGGGCGATCCGTCGGGAAAGTCCAAGACCCGTCCGCAATTAACTCGCGAAGACGTGGCGGCCAACGCCGAAACTTACAAGACCCAGGTCTTCAAAATTCTCGACCCGCAGAAAACCAAAGTGCGATTCAACAGCGAGTGGTTAGAGCCTTTAACGTCATACGATTTTGTACGCCTGGCCGCCAAATGCAGCGTAGCCCACATGCTCGAACGCGAAGATTTCAAAACCCGCTACACCGAACAACAGAGCATCAGCATTCATGAATTTTTGTACCCTCTTTTACAGGCCTACGATTCGGTAGCACTGAAGGCAGATGTAGAGTTGGGCGGACGCGACCAAAAATTTAACCTTCTGCTCGGGCGTGAGATGATGCGCCACTATAGTTTAGAACCTCAGGTTTGCCTCACTATGCCGCTACTCGAAGGTTTAGACGGCGTTCAAAAGATGAGCAAATCGCTCGGAAATTACGTTGCCGTCGAAGACAAGCCCGAAGACATGTACGGCAAATTAATGAGTCTGCCCGACAGCATGATGCGTCGGTACTTTGATTTGTTGAGCAACAAGAGCCTCACCGAAATCGATGGGCTTTTTGCAGACCTGGCGGCAGGCAAGAACCCAAAATCGGTAAAGTCACTGCTCGCCATGGAAATAGTAGAGCGCTTTCATTCGACGGCGGCATCGACCGGCGCCATGGAACATTTTGAGCGGGTGGTTTCGCGCAAAGAGATCCCCGACGACATTCCCGAAGTCGACTACCCCATCAAGGAATCAGTGTGGCTGCCCAAACTCTTGGCCGATCTCAAATTTTGCGCCAGCACCAGCGAAGGCAAGCGAATGGTGGCGCAAGGGGGGGTAAAGCTCGATAGCCAGGTAGCGGCGAGTGAAAATTATGCCCCGACGACGGCCAGTTTTGTTATCCAGTGCGGAAAACGGAAATTCGCCAGGATCAAGTGCCGGTAAACAAGATCTTAAAATTGTGTGTTTTTCTGCACCGTTTCTCTTGCGGAAACGATTCTCGTTAGTTATGGTCTGGAACTCTTTTGCGGGCCGCTAGCTCAGTTGGTAGAGCACATCCCTTTTAAGGATGGGGTCGATGGTTCGAATCCATCGCGGCTCACATTTTTTAACACCTGTTCACCCAATTTCGCCAAAATTCGCTTATCCCGTGCAGTATTCGGTAAATTAGACCGTATAGCCAATATAACTCGTAACTCAGTGAGGTCCGTTTGAAAGCGATCACCTTCTCTTTGTCGTTTATATTCCTCCTAACGCATCAAGTCATATCCATAGCTAACGACGATTGTGGCACTTTTCCAGACGCTACCAAAGAGCTGATTGGTGTGCCCGAGGAGCCTAATACCGTAGGCACTCAAGTTGACGGCCCCACCTTCTTCACCGGCATCGTCGGTAACTACACCATTTTAAAAGCGGGCGGCGTAGCGCCCCACGACCCCACCCAAGGCTCCGTAGAGTTAGAACCCGGCCAAGCGGTGTTCACCTTTAGTTACTGCCCTCCGCAGGGCGGCTGTGATCCCGGCTATATTTTTCTTGAAGACGCTAAAACCAAAGTATTTCAAAAGATGAATAACGGTGGCGGCGCCACTTTCACAATTCAAAGTTTGGATTCTGGTCGGCCGGTGAAGTTCACCTGGGAAGTTGGCCCCGACGGCACGATTGCGCTCAAAAACTACCAGTACGTTTTGCCGGGCGGCGCGGTCACCACGCTCGAACACGTGATTAAGAAGATCTAACCGACCCCTTACCGCTTAAGCCCGGTAGCTTCTCAGCATGCCTAGCTCCCGTTGATAATTTTCCATCTCTTCGCCGGGATCGGTTTCGAGACACATCGGCCGGTCCTTAAATCGTTTGTCGTTCATGAGTTTTCGGAACGGCAGCTCACCCAGAAACCCTTTGCCCAAATTTTGATGGCGATCGACTTTGCAGTCGAACTCTTTTAGCGCGTCGTTCAAATGGAACGCCGCAATTTTCTTCAGCCCAATCTTTTCGTCCCACTCTGAAAAAGTGGCCTCGTAAGCTTCGTCGGTGCGCAAGTCGTAACCTGCGGCGAAGGCGTGCTGCGTATCAAAGCAATAACCTATGGCATCCGGTTCAATCGAATCTTCCACAATCTTCTTTAAGTGATCAAAACGGTAGCCAATACAGCCGCCTTGACCGGCCGTGTTCTCGATCAAGATTTTAGCCGTGAATCCGCGGCAGGCCCGTAGCACTTCGTTTAGACTCTTAGTAGTTTGCGCCACGCCCACGGCTTCACCCGCTCCCAAATGGCTGCCGGGATGGGTAATAAGCCCTTCGATCTCGAGCTCTTCGCACTTCTGTAAAATATCGATGAAGTACCCCACCGACTTCTCGCGAACCTCTTCGTTCGCGGTCGAGAGATTCAGTAGGTAGCTATTGTGCGCCACCACCGACTTTACGGTCTTGGCGTTTTTTACCGCCAATTTAAAGTCGCGAACGCTCTGCGGATCTAGCGGCGCAGACTTCCAGGTGCGGCCATTCTGCACAAAAATTTGAATAGCCTCACAACCTAGAGAGTCTCCTCGCTCAATTGAAAGCGAAAGCCCTCCGGCAATAGACATATGGGCGCCAATTTTTGCCATGGGAAATACCTCTTAATTAAACTACCAACGGTGATAGGCCGGGTGACCCGGTTTTACGGCGACAAACGTTCCCTGGCAGGTAGCACAAACACTGCCTTCCACCGAAAGTTCCGCCGCGATGGTTGCCTTTGAATTACTGGATTCCACAACCCAGGCTCGTAGTTTGATGGGCTTATCGGTGGGAGTGGGCCGCAATAGCTTGATAGCGTAATCTGAGGTCACCGTGCAGGGCGGATGCGACTCACCTTTCTTCATCATGAGGTGCCAAGCGGCCGTCCAGTTCGAATGGCAGTCGAGCAGTGAGCCGATAATGCCACCATTGAGAACACCGGGAAACGCTTCATGATGGGGCTCACACGTCCATTCGGCCACCACCGCATCGCCATCAACAAAACTGCGAATGCGCAGCCCTTTTGCATTGGCCGGACCGCAACCAAAGCAAGCGTTTTTCGGAGCGTAGGTTTCTTGTAGGCACTTAGCGTCGCTCATAGAGCTAAGTGGTAAGCGACCTCCACAAACTTGGCAACGTAGCCTTCTATCCTTGCCCCTTGCGAGTCGCGGGCATTGACGCTAGATTCTTTTTTTTCGCGCTCGGATGGCGGAATTGGTAGACGCGCACGGTTCAGGACCGTGTAGGGAAACCTGTGAGAGTTCAAATCTCTCTCCGAGCACCACCCTAATATTTAGTTAATATGAAAACGCTGAGGTAGAGCCGAGACTGATTCAGCATTTTTCGTTTTAGCTTCGAAAATGACTTAGCCCGGATTTACCGAGTCATCCGGAATCTCGGCCTTCACCTCTTTGTTGGTTGGCTGGTTCGGAGAAACCTTTTCGGAGCTGTATTTGTCCACAGGCGGGCGTGAGGAACCTACAGAGTCCACTTGCTTACGTAGCCGATCGCTGTCCTTAATCGCCTCTTCGGGGATACAGGCCACGGGTTTATCTATGCCACTAGGTACGGGATTGGAAACATCCATGCTCGACTCCTTGATCTAATTTAAATTCTAATTCGCCAAACGTTTGCAACGGTAGTGCCAATGCCGTAGCGTTCCCGCACCATGTCTGAATACGGCTCCCCTGAGATTACCCCCGAATTACTTTTATCCTACTTACGTCGGCGCGCGAAAGACGTAGCTGCTTGTCGCACCGCCCACGCGGCCAAAGATTGGGAAACCATTGCCCGCGTCGGGCACAAGATGAAAGGAAATGCGGTTACGTTTGGGATTGAACCGCTGGAACGCATTGGGACAGGGTTGGAGGACTTCGCAAACCGAGGTGATAGCGAAAGACTGGCCGGATTGATTGCTGAGTTCGACAACATCGTGGCCACCGAGCTCAAGCGAATTGAAAGCTGACTAATGAGCCTCCGGGCCGTTCGGCTCAAACTTCTGCAGTTTTCTCGCTAGGGTTTTTCTATCGATATCCAAAATGCGCCGGGCCTTTTCCCGAATTCCGCCAACCCGATTCGCCACCCATTGCGCGTAACGCACGCCTAAGTCTTCCAGGGTCGGCAGATCTTCATCTGTGGCATCGAACGCCACGCCAATGAAACCGCCCGGAGAAATTGCGGCCACAGACGAAGTTGGGGCGGCCACCGGGTAGAGTTCAAATTCCGAAACGGATATCAAGTCAACCGGCTCAATTAGCGTTTCGCGACACATAACCACGGCGCGCTCGACGGTATTCTCCAATTCTCGCACATTTCCGCGCCATTGCTTTCGTAACAACTCGGCCGCGGCAGCTTTTGAAAAACCGCTAATTGGGCTATTGTTGGCGAGAACAAATTTTTTCAGAAAATATTCCGCCAGGGGGAGGACATCTTCGCGGCGTTCCCGCAGCGGTGAAATTTTAACGGGAATGACGTTCAGCCGGAAAAACAGATCCTCTCGAAAACGCCCCTCAGAAACTTCGACCGTCAGATTTTTATGCGTGGCCGCGACCACCCTAACGTCAATGTCCCGTGAACTATTCTCGCCAATTCGCCTTATCTTCCTTTCCTGAAGTACCCGCAAAAGTTTGGCCTGGAGAGCGCCGCTAAGATCGCCGATCTCGTCCAGAAACAGCGTGCCGCCGTCTGCCTCTTCAAACAGTCCAATCTTCTTATCGATGGCTCCGGTAAAGGCACCTTTGGCGTGCCCGAACAGCTCGCTCTCCAGCAAATTTTCGGGAATCGCGGCGCAATTGATGGCGACAAACTGTTTGTCTCGTCGCGGGCTCTGTTGATGAATCGACTTGGCGACCACCTCTTTCCCCGTTCCGCTTTCGCCGCTGACAAGCACCGTCGCTTTAGATCCGGCAACTCTCGCCACGAGATCGCAAACCGCCTTCATGGCCGGGCTCTTGGAAATGATCCCCGACGGAGAACCACTCTCCTGAATAATCGCGCGTAGAGAAAGGTTATCTTCGCGCAACTTACGATGCTCCAAGGCACGGGTTAGCGTTACGGATAGCTCCGGAAACTTTAATGGCTTGAGCACGAAGTCATAGGCCCCATCGCGAACGGCCTTAACTGCGGTCTCGATGCTTCCGTGCGCGGTCATGAGAACAACGGGAATCAAAGGGGCCAGCGCCTTCATCTCGCGAATAAACTCGATTCCGTCCATACCGGGAATCTTGAGATCGGTGAGGATGAGATCCCAGGGGCTAGTCCCCCCGGCCGACTTACGGAAACGGCTCAACGGGCCTAGGGCATCCTGGCGTAACTCCACGTGATAACCGGCGGACTTGAAGTAATTGCCGATGACGGAGGCGAGATCCTCGTCATCCTCAATCACCAACAACTTGGGGCGTATTTCCTGGGACATGGAGATTATTTACCATTTTTTCTCAAATTGTCCTATTTATCCCGAAAAAAGTATTTTATTCCCCCAGATCGGGAAAAATACCCTATAACAACGACCATTATGCCAAAGGAACTATGAGAGCCGCAATAAACCGATTTCTACTTCGCCTCGCCGTTCTGCCCGGGTTCGCACACCGCCGCCGATTGAATGAGCTAATTGAGGCGCACGAAAAAGCGGTACAGGAGCGGGAAGATTTGTTGGCGGTAGTTTGCCATGATTTACAAAACCCGTTGAGCGTCATTCAGCTGGCCACCGAATCCCTGATCTCTAAGGTAGGAACGCCGCGGCTATCCGAAGAGGACATCCAGATCAAGCTGAGACAAATCCACCGCTGCTCCGAGCGCATCGACCTACTCATACGCGATGTCCTAGATCGGCAAAAAATCGATTCGGGCACGTTTCTTATTGAGCCCAGCGAAGTGGACGTGAGTGCGTTTTGGAGCGAGCTAAACGAATTTTTCGTGCCGCTTGCGCGGCGAAAACACATCGTCATCGTATTTGCCGAGCCCCCCGAAAACCTGACCTTGTCCTTCGACCCCCGAAGAATTTTTCAGGTGGTTTCGAACCTTGTCGGTAACGCCATCAAATTTAGTCAAGATGGCGGCCGTATCGAGGTTTGGATCGAACGGGAGGGCCAGTCGATCAAATTTTTCGTGAAGGACTTCGGCCCCGGAATCCCCGCAGCAGATCACGAGCGTATTTTTTCGAAGTTTTTCCAGTGCTCCACTAATAAAAAGCAAGGCTCGGGGCTCGGGCTGTACATTGCTCAGGAGATCGTACGCGTGCACGGCGGCGAGATTGGCGTAGTGAGTGAACAAGGGAAACAGACTACGTTTTGGTTCTCATTACCCGAAAAAACGACCGCCATCGAGAACAGATTCCACCTCGCCGTAACGGACGGCTGCGTCATGATTGTCGATGATGACGACGACTTAAGAAGCGTGATGCGCTCGGCACTCGAAGATCAAAACTACCAAGTCATTGACGCTGATTCCGTTAGCCACGCACTGCAGGCTTTAAGCGCCTCCGCGCGACTCCCCGACGTGGTCGTGGTCGATTACGATCTACCCGGAGCCACGGGCGCGGATCTGATTCAGGCACTACAAAGCAGTAATACCAACCCTCCACAATTTATTCTTATCTCCGCCCATCCCGAAGTCTTCCTCCGGGCCCGAAATTTAGGCGTTGCGCACGTCGTTCGCAAACCAATGAAGCTCGGTCGTTTCATCAGTGTAGTGAATAGAGCAATAAGCGAAACTGGAAAACCATCGGTAGCGGATGCCCTGGCACACGGCTTGCATAATAACCCAACATAACAATCCCGAGTCTCTGAGACTCAAGTGGAGAACTACTTTATGTTGAGAGCTGCAATAATGTTTTTTGTTTTGGCCTTGGTGGCGATTCTGTTTGGGGCTACTGGCATCGCCGGTGTTTCAATGGAAGTGGGACGCATGCTGTTAGGCGTTTTCCTGGTGCTTGCCTTGATTAGCTTTGTCGTCAGCCTAGCTTCCGGCAAACGAATCCAGCTTCCCTAACTGATTACTTTCACTGGGGAGAAACTCTCTCGGAGGAGTCTCTCCCTAATTTATAAGGAGCTATTTATGCACCACACGCTACTACGGGCCGCTTTGTTCACCTCATTCCTCTTTCTGGAAGGTTGCGCTTCGCAACAACCAACCGGCATGGACAAGGTGACCACTAGCCGCAAAAACATTAACCAGACTGACGAGAGACTCATCGAAGCTCAGGACAAGCTGACCGATTTTCAAAAGACGTTAAAAGGATTGAAAACGGAATTCGCGACTTCGGGCAAGCTATCTACTCAAGTCCGGGCATCGGAAACGATTGAACGGTTGTCCTACAAAATCGACCAGGCTCAGCTCGATCTGAAAGAGCTAACGTCTCACAACCGTGCGGTGGGACGCGATCTCGACGCCCGGCTAAACGAGGTCGCAAAACAAAATGATCAAATTTCAAACCAGTAACCTAAATTTCTATTCACCGGAGTAACAAAATGAAACTTAACTATAAGCTTATTGCTTTGACCCTTCTTAGCACGGCCCCGCTAATTGCCGACACCTCAGTAGCCCAAGTCGACAAAAAAGGGCCCGGCATTGGTATTCAAGCGGGCATGAATTTCGAAACTGCGACGACTCCCGCGCAAGTATCCAGTAACACTTACACTGGCATTACGATCGGAGCGAACGTAGAGATTCCCATCTTATCGATTTTCTCGATTCAACCTGAGTTAAACTACAGTCGGCGCGGCATGAATCTCGTGGACGCGGGCGGAGTAAAGGCCGACGTTAACTTTCACTCGCTGGAGCTTCCGGTACTGGCGAAGCTTACCTTTCTCGAAGGGTCGATTCGGCCCTACGTATTCGCAGGCCCGATGGGGGTGTGGAATATCTCCCGTCAAATCACCGGTACGGTAGGAGGAGCGGCCGCAACGGCTTCCTTCGATCCCAAGTCGTTTGACCTGGCGGGAGTGGCCGGAGTCGGTGTTGAACTGGGCGCCTTGTTCGTAAATGCCCGCTACGTTCTAGGATTCACGGATATCGATTCGAATTCGGCCGACTACCGGTCGCGCGGGTTTAAGCTTTTAGCCGGACTCAAATTCTAAAAAAGTTTCGGATTAGTTAGAAAACGGAGGGAATGACCTTTGGCCATTCCCTCCGTTTTTTTATTTGAGGTAACTGCGAAGCATCCACGAGGCTTTATCGTGGGAAAAGGTATACGACGAACGCACTGGATGCGATCCTCCGTAACAAATCGCAACACCTCTGCTTACACATTTTTTTCTTTTCCATACGTTCCCCCTTAAGAAACACCTTTGTTTACAGAGTAAGGGGGCAAGCCTCAGGCCATGGGGAATTTCGCCCCCATTAACGTAATTTTTCCCCAGTAGAGAAGCCAGGACGGGCTCGTTTGAGGTGGCATGTGCCATGCACTGTTTCTGCCCGTAACACGAGTTCACGCAATGGAGACCAACAAATGAAATCACTTACCCGCTTTGGAACTTATGGATTTTTGAGCACAATACTAGCGGCCCAGCTCGCGTTGGCGCCCAGTGGCTTTGGCGACTCGGCACAAAACAATCTTGACCGAGCCAAACTCGACGTAAAAAAGACCGCTCGCTCCGCCAAACGCGATTTGAAAAAAGCCGGCCGCAACGTGACCGGACAGGAAAGTAAATGGAAAGACTTCAAGGATGAGGCCGCAGACGCGGCAAGAAACACCCAGGACGAAGTGAAGCACGAAGCCGATAAGATCACTAAATAGCTCAACAACTTTTTTTCAGGAGGAAAGTATGAATAGCAAACAAGTAAAAGGTGTACTCAGCGAAATTAAGGGAAAAGTTAAGGAAGAGGTCGGACACCTTACCGGTAACGATAAGCTGACAGCCGAAGGGGTCTACGATCAGGTAGAGGGCAAAGTGCAAAAGGGGCTCGGCGACTTGAAAGAGTCCGTTAAGAAAAAGGTCGATTCGATCCTCGATGGTAAATAAAAAAAGGAAAATCTAATGAATAAAAATAGAATTACCGGCGCGTGGCAAAACGCAAAAGGTAAAGTCAAAGAAGAATTGGGACACGCTTTGGGCAACCGACAAATGGAAGCAGAAGGCGTAGGGGGGCAAATTAAGGGGAATGTGAGCAAGAACATCGGCAAGGCCAAGGACGCCATTAAAAAGGTGGTCGACTCTGCTCTCGACGCCGGCCGATGAAGGAGATTTTTAAAATGCGAGCACACCAAATCAAACGTAGGGAAATTGAAAGTCTCGAGCAGCTTCGCGGTGAATTAGAGGTACAGGCTGCCCTATTTAAGGCCGAAGTGAAATCAGAATGGGTAAAACTAGAAGACGATTGGAGAGTCCTTAAAAGGCAATTTTCCCCTGTTAATCAAGCCGCAAAACAAACGGCGCTCGACGTGGAGTCGGCAACAGAACTTCTCTTCGAAACCGTCAAAGCAGGCTACGAGCGTATTAAGCGCACGTTGCATTAAGTTTACTAACGGAAAGGTAATTTATGTCTCTCATAAACGTTCTCCTGGTCATCTTGATCCTAAGTCTCTTCGGAGTCCTTCCCACTTGGCCGTACAGCCATTCTTGGGGCTATTACCCAGCGGGAGGTATTTTGTTTTTTATCGTTGTTGCGGTGCTTTTATTAAGCAGCGGACGTCTCAAATCCAACTAAAAAGGAAAAGTGAATTTTAATTCACCAATTAGAATTATGAACAATAAACAGAACAGAAACAAAAACACTAAATATTCCTTTGGCTTTGTGGCTATGGCTACCTTGTTGCCTTTGCTCAACTTATCGTGCGGCAAGGTCACCGACGCCGTAACCGGAGCTATTAACGAAAGTCAGATACAGGGTCATTGGCTTCTTCGCGAGTCGGAACATTCGAGCAAAATCGAGAAAGCACTGGAAAACGAGTCGATGGTGCTCACGTTTAAAGATAGCAAGGCTGGTTTTTCACCGACCGACTCGCTAAAAGGGCAAGCGGTTTACGCCACGGTGTCGCGTTGCACTCAGGGACCGCGCTCTTATCAAGTGGAAGGAAAGCAGTTTATCTTTCTGGCCAACCCGGATTGTCCCGAAAAGCGAATCACGGTTCAGCAAGTCGATGCTACGACGCTAAAGTTTCCCGATCCGGACAATGCCGACACGACCCGTGTTTTTACAAAGATAGATGAAAATCGCTATCTGCAGCTCGTGAAAGCCTCGGATCGCCGGCCGTAGCACGAATTTCTGTCTTTATATTTTTTAGAGGCTGGAAATCGTGAAGGTGGAAAACAGCATTGCCGTTACTGCTTTACGAATTTATAACCACGTCCATGAATTGACTGGATGGTGTGGGTGCTACCGCTCAGCTTCTTACGCAAGTTAGAGATGTGGCTGTCCACGCTACGCTCAGAAATCTCAGCTTCGTCGCCCCAAATCTCGTGAATGAGATCGTGGCGGCTGTAGAGGTGATTGGGGTGGCGAACAAAAAACGCCACCAGTTTAAATTCAATGGGCGTGGTGTCCACCGCTCGCTCGTCGACCCCTTCCGAAATCCACAGCGAGTGAGAGTTGTAAGACAAACGGAGATTTCCCACTTTTACATGCTCAGTCTCTTCGCTGCCCAGCTTCGTTGCTTTTAACCGCGCTTCAATTCGGGCTAACAGTTCATCAATGTGAAAAGGTTTGGTGAGGTAGTCGTCGCCTCCAACCGAAAAGCCATGAACCTTGTCGGGAACTTCGGTGCGGCCGGTAAGAAAAATTACCGGAGTTTTTCGATTCTCGGTGGAATTGCGAATTTGCGCGCAAAGACGAAAACCGTCGCCGTCAGGCAAACTTACGTCGAGCAAAATCAGATCGAACTTTTTCTCGGTTAAAAGCCGCTCTCCTTCACGAATCGAGTCGGCAACGGTGACGTGGTAGCGGTCGGCCAAAGCAATTCCAACTAACTCCCTAATTCCTGGATCGTCTTCAATGATGATGATGTTATGCATGTCGTTTCTTCAACTATATCAGCCTCGAAGGTGCCCCGTCACTTGATGATCACTCCTAAATTAAGACGCAAAAAGTGGCAGCGCAACTTCTCAAATTACTCTTCTGATCCACGGGCAGACAGGGCAGGTACCAGTTCCGCAAAGTAGAGACGCACTGCTTTTGCTTGGCGGTCGCTCAACCCCGCCTCAATGAGCTCTTCCTGGGACGCCGCGGCAATTTCCGCGGGGCCGCCAAATAGTTTCATCAGCTTTTCTTTCGTCTTTTCACCGACACCGGAAATAGCGTCCAAGTGCCCACTTTTAAAAGCGCTATTCTTGCGCCGCCGCCGGTGGCTGACCACCGAGAAACGGTGGGCCTCATCGCGCACGCGCTGCAACAAACGCAACGCCGGGTGACCTTCCGCCAAAAGAACAGGATTTTTGCGCCCCGGCAAAAAAATGCGCTCTTGGCTTCTATTCACCTCTTTGCGGGTAAAGGCCGACTGAGTGCGGGCTTTGGCCAAAGAACAAAGGGGAATATCCAGTCCCAGCTCTTTCAACGCACGCTCGGCCGAGGCCAACTGCCCTTTTCCGCCATCGATTAACAGCAGATCTGGCGGCGGGGGATCAATTTTCGAAAACCGACGCAACACCACTTCGTAAATCATCGCAAAGTCATCCTGACCTTCGACGGTCTTTGGGTAATAAAGCCGGTAACGACTTTTCAATGGCCGCTCGTCAGCAAAGTGCACCAACGCAATTGCCGGGTTGGTGCCTTGCAGGTTCGAAACATCGATGCCTTCGATCGAGTGCGGAATTTCGCTCATCCCCAACGCCTTACTCACCTCTTCGCTTTCGGAAACGCCCTGCTTCTTCTTGGCATCGATATAAATCAGTTTCGCGTTCTCATGCGCCATGCCAAGTAAGCGAATAGGTTTTTCCCCGCGCGGAATTCTTAGCTTCACCTCACGGTTAGCCTGCAACTGCAATAGTTTTTCAATATTCTCCCGCTCCGGAAAATCGTTGAACATCCATATTTCATCGGGGATGAGACCTTGGGTATAAAACTGCTCTAAGAAACTGACCGTGGCCTCTTCGACCGTATCCAGCGAAATTTGGGTTTTGAGCGAACGGCGCCCGGTTAAAAAACCGCCGCGCACGAATAAAATTACCCACTGAATGTCGCGGTCCACCTGGTAGCTACCGATAATGTCGATGTCTATCTGCTTTTCGGTGAGCACCATGTCCTGACGTTCGGTCAGCTTCTCAATCGAGTGAATTTTGTCGCGGATGAGTTTCGCTTGCTCGTACTTTTGGCTATCGCTAAGGGCTTGCATCTGGCGCCGTAGATTGGCGGTGAGCTCGCGCTTCTTGCCTTTTAAAAACAGACTCGCCTCTTGAATCTGTTGCGCGTAGGCCTCCTGGGTGACGTAATCCACGCAGGGCGCGGTGCAAGTACCAATCTCGTAATTTAAACAGGGACGTTCGCGGTTTTTAAATTTGGAATCCGAACAATCGCGAATCTGAAAGGTTTTTAGCAAGAACCGGCCGATCTCCGCGGCCCCGGCCCCAAACGGCCCAAAATACCTTAAGTTGGGTGAGGAGTGCACCTTGCGGGTGATCCGAAACTGCGGAAAGGGGTGGGTAAAATCCAACACCACGTAAGGAAAATTTTTGTCGTCCTTCAACCGAATGTTGTAACGCGGCCGGTGCTTTTTAATTAAGTTGCATTCGAGCAACAGGGCTTCGAGTTCGGTATTGGTAACCGTGAACTCTACTTCGCAAATTCTTTTAACTAGCACCCGGGTTTTGGCGGTTTGTGCTTCAAACTTTTGAAAATAGCTGCGAATGCGATTGCGCAGATTCTTGGCTTTACCCACGTAAAGAATGCGCTTGGCGGAATCGCGCATTATATAAATTCCGGGTTGCGTGGGCCAAGTCTTTACCTCGGCACTGAGCTTATCGAAGAGGGGTGAAATCATTGCTTCCCCGACTTTGCCCTACGCTACCGCCGCCGTCCATAGGCTAAGTTGTTGAGTTTAGTGAGGTAAGGACGCAGCCAGAGGCCGTTAACCCTTACCTTGCTCGCTCACCTAAAGCATGGTAATCCTTTCGCGTTTTCAAAATTCACACGCCCCCAACAAATACTCTGGTCCCATCAGTTTGGGTCCGAGGGGCGGAGGATTAACCGGAGCAAATCAGTGCCTGACATTTCCATGAAAAACCTGCTCGAAGCGGGAGTCCACTTCGGCCATCAAACCCACCGTTGGAATCCAAAGATGAAGCAATACATCTACGGACCTCGTAACGGCATTTACATTATTGACCTCGAAAAAACCGTGCGCTTGGCCAAGGATGCTTGCCAGTTCGTTAAGAACACGGTCGCCGATGGCGGAAAAGTTTTATTCGTCGCTACAAAGAAGCAGGCTCAGCTATTAGCTAAAGAGGCGGCCGGTCGCGCCGGAATGCCTTTTGTAACCGAGCGCTGGTTGGGCGGAACGCTCACCAACTTTAAAACGATTCGCCGTGGTTGCGAACGGTTGGATGAGCTCGACAAAATGCGCGCCGACGGCACGTATGGCCTGCTTCCCAAAAAAGAGACCGTAGTTTTGGAACGCAAACGTAAGAAGCTGGATGCCAGCCTTGGTGGCGTTCGCCACATGCGTTCGCTTCCGGCCGCGCTTTTCGTAGTCGATCCAGAAAACGAACGCATTGCCGTTAACGAAGCTAACCGCCTCGGAGTTCCGGTTGTTGCGATTGTGGATACTAACTGCGATCCAGACCGCATTGATTTCGTGGTTCCGGGTAACGACGACGCCATCAAATCGGTGTCGTTGTTCGTAAACATGATTGCGGATGCTTGTTTAGAAGGCGCAGCCGCCTTTGAACAGCGCGCTCGCTCGCAAAAAGAAGATAAAGACGCCGACATGAAGCCAGAGCCGGTTGCGGCAAAGCCGTCGGGTCCGGTGGTAGAACGCGTCGCTAAAAAACAGACGGTTCGTAACATTCCTACCGATATCGACTATAAAGTAGATGCCGGGATCATCGACGAAGAGCCCGAAGAGGCGCCGGTGGTTAAACCCGAAGACGCCAAGTAATTAGTTTTGGATCGGGGCCCTGCCGCCTACTGCGCGGCGGGCCCCGTCCTAAATCAAGATTGTAATTGTTCTGTAATTTTTAAGGAGTGACTGTGACGGAAGCGAGTTTAGTAAAAGAGCTTCGAGAGCGTACCGGCGCCGGCATGATGGAATGCAAGAAGGCCCTGGTCGAAACCCAAAATGATATTGATAAAGCGATCGTTTACCTTCGCGAAAAAGGGATCGCCGGCGCTTCAAAAAAAGCTGGCCGTTCTGCCAACGATGGCCGCGTTCATTCGTACATCCACGGCACCGGAAAAATTGGCGTGCTGGTTGAGATCAATTGCGAAACCGATTTTGTGGCCCGTACCGACGACTTTGTGAAATTCACCAACGACGTTTGCATGCACATTGCGGCAGCTAACCCTCGTTACTTGAATAAAGAACAAGTGCCCAATCACGACATTGAAGGCGAACGTTCGATCTTGAAAGCCCAAGCCGAAGCCCAAGGAAAAAAGGGGCCCGTGGTTGATAAAATCGTAGATGGCCGAATCAGCAAGTTCTACGAAGAAAACTGCTTGTTGCAGCAACGTTTTGTAAAAGATCCTGACAAGACCATTGAGTCGTTACTTAAAGAGATGATTGCTAAGCTTGGCGAAAACATGTCGATTCGACGGTTTGCCCGTTTCCAGCTTGGCGAAGGCCTCTCGGCTCCAAAAGCTGACGCGTAAAAAAAAGCTCCCGAAAGGCGCATAATGATCGAAGCACCCAAAAAGACTGGCAGCCACCCTATCGCCTATAAACGGGTACTGCTTAAGTTAAGTGGTGAAGCTCTGGCCGCCGACAAAGGCTTTGGCATTAGCACCGAAACCATTGAGCGGATCGCCAGGGAAGTGGCCGAAGTGCATCACATGGGTTGTGAAATCGCCATTGTTCTTGGCGGTGGCAACATTTTTCGCGGCATTGCTGGAACGGCCAAGGGAATGGATCGCGCCACCAGCGACTACATGGGCATGTTAGCCACGGTGATCAACAGTTTGGCCCTACAAGATCAGCTTGAGAAGCTAAACATTTATACCCGCGTGCTCTCTGCAATTGAAATGCATCAACTCTGTGAGCCCTACATTCGCCGCCGCGCGGTTCGCCACCTCGAAAAAAAGCGCATCATTATTTTTGCGGCTGGTACCGGTAACCCGTATTTCACCACCGATACCGCGGCAAGCCTGCGCGCCATGGAAGTGAATGCTGAAATCATCATGAAGGCCACGCAGGTAGATGGGATTTACAGTGATGATCCTAAAACCAATCCTGACGCCACGCTGTTTGAAACGCTCGACTACCTTGATGTCTTGAAAAAGGGTTTAAAAGTGATGGATTCAACTGCCATCTCGCTTTGCATGGATCACGATCTACCCATACTGGTTTTCAATTTGAGCAAGGGTGGCAACTTTAAGCGTGCCGTACTAGGAGACAAGGTCGGCACTTTTGTTAGGAGAGAGCGATGAACGCAGAGGTAATGGACGCTAAAAAAGCGATGGAAAAGGCCATTGAGCATTTGAAACTCGAATTCTCGCGCCTACGCGTGGGCCGAGCCACAACCTCAATGGTGGAAGGGGTTAAAGTTGATGCCTACGGCACCATGATGACTCTAAAGGAAGTTGCCGCGATCTCCATTCCTGATGCGCGCACTATCACCGTAACCCCTTGGGACCGTGGGTTGTTCGGAGAGATTGAAAAGGGGATCTTAGCGGCAAACGTTGGACTCACCCCGATGAACGACGGCAAAATTATCCGCATGAATCTTCCCCCATTGACCGAAGATCGCCGTAAAGACTTCGTAAAACAAATTAAGAAACTTGGCGAAGACACCAGAATTGCCATTCGAAACACCCGTCGTGACGTGATGGATACCGCCAAGAAAGAAAAAGACTCGCCGATGTCTGAAGATGAGATGCGCCGTTTTCAAGACGAGCTGCAAAAAGTAACCGACCAGTTCTCGCAAGAGACCGACAAGTTGGTTGAATCTAAATCTAAAGACATAATGAACATCTGAAAACTGTGTCTACGGCCACCAAAATACCGCGACACATTGCCATCATCATGGATGGCAACGGCCGGTGGGCGGAAAGCAAAGGATACCTGCGCACCCATGGCCATCGCGAAGGTGCCAAGCGGGTTGATGAGATCACTACGGCGTGCGTAGAGATGGGGGTAAGGCACCTCACGCTGTATGCCTTTTCCACCGAAAATTGGCTGCGTCCAAAAACTGAAGTCAGCTTGCTCATGCGGCTGCTCGTTCAGCATTTGAAAACGATGGACAAAAAGCTCATTAAAAATGGCGTTTCCCTAACCGCCATAGGCAGTTTAGAAAAATTACCCGAACGCGTGCAGCAAGAGTTGCAAAGGGTGATTAGCAAAACCCACC
Organism: Pseudomonadota bacterium; assembly: GCA_043718025.1. Taxonomy (GTDB): domain Bacteria; phylum Bdellovibrionota; class FAC87; order UBA2466; family UBA2466; genus JBGSST01. The sequence goes on along the minus strand of JAYSWN010000177.1, from coordinate 19,893 downwards.
TTGAAAACCCAAAAATGACCCTCACCCTTTGCCTTTCGTATGGATCACGCCAAGAGATTGTCGATGCGGTGAAAAAAATTGCCCTCGGTGTTGAAAAGGGTCGATTGAACCACAAAGACATTGATGAGGCGTTGATCTCGTCGGCGCTTTATCAGCCGGAAGTCCCCGATCCTGATTTATTGATTCGTACGGGCGGTGAGTACCGCGTGAGTAACTTTCTGCTATGGCAAATCGCCTACGCTGAGTTTTACGTGACCCCGGTCTACTGGCCCGAGTTTCGGGCGGCGGAAGTTCAGCGCGCAGTGGAAGAGTTCAGCCGTCGTGAACGGCGGTTCGGAAAGGTCACCAACCACATAAAAAGCAATTCACCGGAGCTTCCCGCATGAAAACCCGCATCGTGGCCGGAGTGACCGCTGCCATTTTGGTAACGTGGCTAATATTCTCGGGACCTCAACTATTGATTTTGGCCTTTATCTTGTTGATGTCGGTAATGGCTTACCTTGAATTCGATCGCCTCTTTTTCGATACGCCCAGCTTTAGCCGGCGTTGGGTGCCCTTTTTGTTTTTGCTACTCACCGTGACCGCGATCTCCATTTCACTTGAATGGGGCTGGGTGGCGATGTGGTGCTGTCTGGTGATGCTATTTATACGCCACGTTTTTTTACCCAGCCGATCGGGTGATTTTCCGGGTGCCGTTCACGACATTTCCATTGAGTTACTGGGTATGTTTTACGTAGTTGGCCTTTTCTCATTCATGGTGCCCATCGTGAATCTGGACCAGCTGGGCCGGCATTACCTGTTCCTCCTATTGCTCATGGTTTTTGTTGGCGACAGCGCCGCCTATTTCGTTGGCAAGTTCATGGGCAAACACAGCCTTGCGGAACGAGTCAGTCCCAAAAAAACCGTGGAGGGGGCCATTGGAGCGGGAGTAGGTTGTTTCGTGGCTTCGGTTATTTGGATGTTCGCCGTCGGTAAGATTGATCCCCTGTCGACTAATGGATTGCGCATCATGCTGGTTTCGCCGTTGATCAGCACCCTGGCGCAGTTTGGTGACCTTTTCGAATCTGTTTTGAAACGTAGCCAAGATAAAAAAGACAGTGGTACCTTTCTTCCGGGTCACGGCGGCCTACTAGACCGGGTAGACGGTCTTGCGCTGTCGTCACCGATTTTTTACTTTTTTGTCCGCTATTGCTTGGAGCCATCTTAAATGGGGAAGAAGAAGATTGCCCTGCTGGGCTCAACCGGGACCATCGGCGTTAATACCCTCGAACTGGTCGAAGCCTTTCCTGACAAGTACGAAGTGGTGCTGCTGGCCGCCCATACCAGTGGCGATAAGCTTATTGAGCAAGCCAAAAAGTTTAAACCCCGCTTTGTTACGGTGGGAAGCGCCTCGGTATCCAGTGTAAAAGCCGCCCTGCCAGGCATCACGGTGGGAAGCGCCGACAACTTAATCGAAGAAGCTATCGCCGCAAGTGACCTTGTGGTGGTGGGCATCGTAGGTTTCGCGGCGTTGATTCCAACGCTAATGGCGGTTCGCCAAGGCAAAACTATCGCCATTGCGAACAAAGAGTCGCTGGTGGTTTCGGGCAAGTTAATTGTGAGTGAAGCCGCCCGTTGCGGCGCCCGGCTTCTGCCGGTGGATAGCGAGCACAACGCCCTTTTCCAAATTTTAGAGGGGGTGGATCGCAAGCAGGTCGATGCCCTTATTCTCACGGCCAGCGGCGGCCCGTTACTTCGACTTCCTAATCTGGCTCTGGAAAAGGTAACCCCGGCCATTGCCGTGAATCACCCAAACTGGAAGATGGGCCCCAAGATTTCCGTTGATTCCGCCACTTTGATGAATAAAGGGCTCGAACTTATCGAAGCGCACTTCTTATTCGAGGTTCCGGAGAATCAACTTGAAGTTTGGGTGCACCCCCAAAGTATCGTGCATGGCGCAGCGTTACTTACCGATGGTTCGATACTGGCCCACTTGTCGCGGCCCGACATGAAGCTCTCAATTGGCTACGCGTTAGAGTACCCAGAGAGACTCCCCAACCCGGTTCCGCGGCTAAAGCTAAGCGAGCTTTCGAAGTTAGAATTTATGGAACCCGACCTGGTGCGTTTTCCCTGCCTTCGCCTTGCCCGTGAGGCTTTGAGGGCCGGCACCGCCCATTTAATTGCCCTCAATGCCACCAACGAGATCGCCGTTCATGCGTTTTTAGACGGCAAGGTTTTGTTCTCGCAAATTCCTGAGCTGATCGAGCAGGTACTAAGCCGAGCCTGGTCAGTTTCCGAAACTGATTTGGAAGCCATGATCGCCCTAGACTCTGAGGTGCGACGAGTCGCAATTGACTTGACGCTCCGAAAATAAGCACCTTTAAAGAAAATTCTACAGATTCCGGTGTTTGAAGGCGGGATTTCTGTGGGCTAATATACGAAACCGAGCCGCCTGGTGGCTCGCGTTTTAATAGGAGAGTAAGTGCTCACTTCAATTGTCGGAATGATTGTCCTTTTGGGCGGTCTCATTTTCTTTCATGAGTTTGGTCACTACGCCATCGCCAAGCTTTTCGGAATTAAAGTGGAAGTTTTTTCTTTGGGCTTCGGCAAAAAGATTTTTCAAAAGAGGATCGGTGAGACGGACTATTGCCTCTCGCTCTTCCCCTTCGGCGGATACGTGAAAATGATGGGCGACGATCCTTATAAAGGTGTGCCCGCGGCCGATGCTGAGCGCGCTTTCTCTACCCAGAAGCTCTACAAAAGATTTTTGGTCGTATTCGCCGGTCCGTTTTTTAATTTGATGCTGGCCTTCATTCTAATGACCGTCGTGTTTTGGTTCGGTCAGCCGGCCGCCAGCACAAAAGTCGGCACGGTGATGTTGGGAACGGCCTCCTACGAAGCAGGTTTGCGCCCGCGGGATCGCATTTTGGCCGTGAACGGCGAAAAGGTAGAAGCCTGGATACATCTCGAAGATAAGCTGCGCACCCTCGACGGCAAAACCGTTGAGTTATTAATCCAGCGTGAAAAAACCGAGCTTAAGCTTTCTGTCCCGGTTACCAAAGTGCACAGCAAGAATGCTTACGGTGAAGATGAGGAGGTAGGCGGCCTCAAAGGGATTAGCCCCCTCCCCTTAGCGAGCGTCATCGGAATCTCAAATCCCAAGTCATTGGCCTACGAAGCGGGCTTTCGAACTGGCGATTACATTACTAAGGTTAACACCCACAGCGTAGCCACCTACGAAGATCTCAAAGACGCCTTTGCGGCCGAATGGGAACCCAAAAAGAATTTGGTGATTTCGGTGAAACGACGGGGACAGGATAAAGCCCCCGAAAGTGATCTCACTCTCAGCGTGGCGGTGCCCGAACCAATAAAGGGCGGCGGAAAAATTGGGGCTTTCGGTCAGCCCGAACTTTTGGGCATGCTGCCTTCCGATCTTTTCGTCGATAAAGTTGGGCCGGCAAGCCCGGCCGAAAAGGGCGGCCTGCAGCCTGGCGATCGCATTTTAAAAGTGAATCAGAAAGACATTCTGAATTTCGAAACGATCATTGACGAGGTACAAGCGGCCGGCAGCCAAAACACTTCGGCATCTTTTGTTATCGAACGCGAGGGGCAAGCGGTTCCGCTTTCTATGACCCCCGCCCCTTCAACTCAAGAAGATCCGATCACTCGCCAGCCGATCAAACGCTTCATGGTGGGTTTTGTGCCACGCAGTGTGTATCAGGATAGCGAAGTGGTGAAGCTCGCCACTAAAGATCCGATTGCATTGGTGGCCAGAGCCGCCACCGAAACTTACGACATCGCCAAGAAGATGGTAATTAGCCTCGCAAAGCTGGCGGTTGGCCAGATCAGCGTAAAAAATTTGGGCGGGCCGGTGCTAATCGCGTCGGTTGCGGGAAAAAGCCTCGACGCCGGAATCATCCCCTTTTTGCAAATGATGGCGCTGATCAGCATCAACTTATTTTTGCTAAATCTGTTTCCCGTACCGGTTCTCGATGGAGGTCATTTATTATTTTTCCTTATCGAGGGCATCAAGGGGCGTCCCGTCTCTATTCGCACCATGGAAATGGCTAATCAGGTGGGAATGGTGTTCATTCTCTTCTTGGTTGGTCTCACGCTGTTCAACGATATTTCAAGGATACTAATTCATTGAAAAAAATCTTCGTCTTAGACACAAGCGTTATTCTCTACGATCCTCAATGCATTTACCGCTTTGAGGACAACCACGTTGTCATTCCGATTGTCTGTCTTGAGGAGATGGACCGGTTTAAAAAGGAGCTGACCGAGATTGGGCGAAATGCCCGGCAATTCTCACGCTACTTAGACGAAATAAGAAAGCGCGGCTCTTTAACCACCGGCGTGGAAGTGGGCAAAAAGGGCTCACTCACCGTCGATCTGTTTAAAGACGCCGAAAAGTACCTGCCCCAAGATTTAAAGGCAGATAAAAATGATCACCGTATCTTATCGGTGGCGTTGAAACTGCGCCAAGAAAAGCCAAATAACCCGGTCATCTTTGTCACCAAAGACGTTAACCTTAGGGTTAAGGCCGATGCCCTGGGTCTGGTTTCGGTGGATTTCGAACCGAGCCGAGTGACGTTAGAAGAGCTTTATAGCGGTACGGCTACGTACGATGTGCCCTCTGAAGTTATCGAAAGTTTTAACCACGATCGTCGCTTTCCGATTCAGGACAAAAACCTTCAGCCCAACACTTATGTAACATTAGTGGATCAGCACAATCGCGAACGCGTCGCCCAAGGCCGTTACAGCAAAGCGGCCGGTGAGATCGTGGCGTTGCGCATTCCGCCCGACGGGGTGTGGGGAATCAAAGCGCGCAACCTCGAGCAAAATTTTGTGCTCGATGCCTTAATGGACGACAGCATTCAGTTGGTAAGCTTAGTTGGCAAAGCGGGTACCGGAAAAACGCTGCTGGCGTTGGCCTGCGGCCTGCGCAAAACCATCGATGAAGGCAAGTACCAAAAGCTGTTGGTGTCGCGGCCAATTTTTCCACTCGGCAAAGACATTGGTTATTTACCGGGTGAAATCGAAGAAAAGCTGAACCCTTGGATGCAGCCAATCTTCGACAACATCGATTACATTGTCTCTTTTGGTGCCGGTGAAAAAACCAGTAAGCGCGGCAATCGCCGGGCCTGGCAAGAGTTGGTGAACCAGGGCATGCTGCACATCGAACCGCTGACTTACATCCGCGGTCGATCGCTGGCCTATCAGTTTTTAATCGTGGATGAGGCGCAGAACTTAACGCCGCACGAGATTAAAACGATTGTCACCCGCGCTGGTGAAGGCACCAAGGTGGTGCTGACGGGCGACTGCTATCAAATTGATAATCCCTACGTCGATAGCAGCAATAACGGACTCACTTACGTTGTGGAGCGTTTTAAGGGCGAAGAGATTGCAGCCCACACCACGATGACTAAAGGGGAGCGTTCGCAGCTCGCCGAGCTGGCGACGAACTTGCTGTAATCAAGTTTCGATTACTAAGAGAGTGTCTCAAAACCTTATGTAGAGCCGCGTTCCTGTCATTTACCGAGCCTGCGTAGCAGGCGCGGCAACCTTTGGCCTGCTTGGTTTTGTCGACGTCCCTCTTCACTCATAGTGAAGGGGTTGCTTCAGCCGCACGGCGTGCGCCTTCGGCAATGACGGCGAAATACCACTTTTGAGACACCCTCTAAGGAAATTTACTCTTCTGATTTTTTTGATTTTTTATTTTTCTTGCTGGTCTTCTTGGCCGGAGCCGCCATTTCTTTCGGCGCCTGGGCCCCTGCCACTAGGGCGGCGAGTTTTTCGTATTCCATTACCGAAGCTACCAAAGTACTCCGGTATTTTTTTGCGTAGTCTTCAAACTTTTTCCCCGTGATCGGCTGAAAGTCTTCGCCAGCCACTTGACCGCCGGTGAGCACGCCACGGCGGGCGGCCTCAATTTTTCCAATGCCGCTCAAGCCTTTTGCCGGGGCAAAACCCGAGAAGCTGGCCAGCCTACGGCCGTTGGTGTTACGCACATTATAGCGATCCACCACCGCCTTAGCGGCCAGTAGCTTCACTTCCAAAACCGCGTTTACCGCCTCTTTGGCGTCTTTGCTTTTGCCCGGGTGAGACCAACTTAGCTTCTCCGCATAGGCTAAAAGCATCTCTAAATTATCTAAGGCGACCTCTTTGTCGGACTCGCGCGTGCGTTTTTTTAGCCACGAGGGGCCTTCGGCCCCTTCGGTTCGCCGCATAAATTCGGAACGGATGGCGGCTTCCACCATCTTCGAGGGGAATTCGAAACCCTTTCGCTGCTGAGCATCAAGGCGCTTAACTAAGGTTTTGATGCGGTCAAAGATACCTTGATCGCGCAGATTCTTAGGCTCTTGCGCGGTTTCCGATTTTGCCACCTCTACGGCCTTGGCGCCCTTAGCCGTTTTAGCCGTTTTCGAGGCTTTCCCGGTTTCCTTCGTATTTTCAGGTACGTAGTCAGTTTTTGGTTCAACCGTTGCCGCTTCCGTAGCTTCAACCGATTGGGTGGGATCGGGAGCCGTCTCCTCATGCGCTTCGTTGGTCGGCGGATTCTCTTCGGGGGCCTCTTCGGCGTAGCCGGGTAGGCTCAAAAGAAAACCAGCCAGCAAAGTGGCGGCCAATTTAGTAAAAAAGGAGTTTGCGTGCATTGCGAATACCTCACGAGCGTTCACCCACTCATCGGAAATCGACGATGAAAACTTAAATCGTAACCCAATCAAACCATCCAAACTGGCTTGGCGCGATTGACATATATGTATGGTGGTTTAGGATTTTGGTAATGGATCGGAAAAAGATCTCTACCACGGTGTACATCACCCAAGATCAGAACAATCTTTTGAAGTTGTTGAATCAGAAGACCAAAGTTCCGATTGCGGAATATATTCGCGAAGGCATCGATCTCGTTCTAGAACGTTATCGAGATCACCTTCCGGGGCAGTTATCGCTTTTGAGCGACAGCAAAGAAGCAGATGCCCCTAAAACGAATCCCCGCGCGCCCACTCTCGACAACTAGAATGGAAGTTTAAGCAGTTGTGACTGACCCCACTCGGATAAGAAATTTTTGTATTATCGCCCACATTGACCACGGCAAATCGACGCTCGCCGACCGGCTACTGGAAGAAACCGGTGCCCTCACGAGTCGCGAAATGAAATCACAGTTTCTCGATCAGCTGGAAATCGAACGCGAGCGCGGCATCACCATCAAGGCCCAAACGGCTCGGCTTAACTTCACCGCCCGCGACGGAAAAGACTACGTTCTGAATCTCATTGATACCCCTGGCCACGTAGACTTCGTGTACGAAGTTTCGCGCAGCCTTGCCGCCTGTGAGGGCGCCATCGTCGTAGTGGATGCGTCGCAAGGCGTGGAGGCCCAAACGTTAGCAAACGTTTATCTGGCGATCGACAACAACCTCGAACTGGTACCGGTTCTAAACAAAATTGATCTTCCTGGCGCCGACGTTGAGGGCACTAAAAAAGAGATCGAAGAGATCGTGGGCATACCGACCACGAAGTCAGTAGCGATCAGCGCCAAAGAAGGTATTAATATTCGCGAAGTGCTTGAGAGCGTCGTAGAGCACCTGCCCGCACCCGAGGGCGATCCTAACGCTCCTCTGCAGGGCTTAATCTTTGATGCTTGGTTTGATGAGTATCAGGGCGTCATCTTTTTGACCCGAATCATGCAAGGCACGCTTCGCCCCGGCGAAAAAGTGTTTATGATGCACTCCAAGACCGAGCACGAAGTTTTAAAGCTCGGCATCTTTGCGCCTCGCGGCCAAGAGGTCCCCTTTCTTTCGGTTGGTGAAGTGGGCTTTGTGGTCGCCGGCATTAAGAATCTGCGTGACGTGAAAATTGGTGACACGATCACCAGCACTAAGAACCCTTCGAGCCAACCGTTATCCGGTTTTAAAGAGGTAAAGCCCATGGTCTTCGCGGGAATCTATCCCACCGAAGCCGCTGGCTACGAAAATCTTAAGACCGCATTGTCCAAACTTATTTTGAACGATAGCGCCATTTCTTACGAACCTGAGAGTTCAGACGCCTTAGGTTTTGGCTTCCGTTGCGGCTTTTTGGGGCTGCTTCATATGGAGATCGTTCAAGAGCGTTTGGAGCGCGAGTTTAACGTAAACCTCGTCACGACCGCTCCAACCGTGGTTTATAAAGTGAAAACCCTTAAAGGCGAGACGCTGATGGTTTATAACCCGTCACAGCTTCCGCCCGCCAATAAGATTGAATTCATCGAAGAACCAATTGTGCACGTCACAATTCACACCCCTGAAGAGTATTTAGGTAACCTCATCAAATTGTGTGAGGAGCGGCGTGGAGTACAAACGAACCTGCATTACTTTTCGCCCAAACGTATTTTGCTTGAGTACGATTTGCCATTTAATGAAGTGGTCTTAAACTTCTACGATCGATTGAAGTCGGTGAGTAAGGGTTATGCGAGCCTCGACTACGAGATTGTCCGTTTTCAGCCGGGTGAGCTGGTGAAGCTCGATCTGTTGGTAAATGGCGATCCGGTCGATGCGCTGAGCTGGATCGTGCACAAAGACAAAGCCTATTTCCGCGGCCGCGAGCTCACGATCAAGATGAAAGAGCTTATCGACCGGCAGATGTTCGAAGTGATCATTCAAGCCGCAATAGGCGGCAAAATCATCGCTAAAACACGCATTGCGCCAATGAGCAAAAACGTTTTGGCCAAGTGTTATGGCGGCGACATCTCTCGTAAGCGAAAACTGCTGGAGAAACAAAAAGAGGGTAAAAAGAGGATGAAGTCAGTGGGGGCCGTGGAGATTCCCCAAGAGGCTTTTCTGGCCGCCTTATCTATTGACGACTGAGGTCTTGCGGAAGGAGGAGCAATGAGAGAGAGAGCTCGCTATCTGGTTCACCTTTTTCTAATCGCCACCTCGTGCGCCCTGTTGGTTCGATTTCTCTTCGTAGAAAATTTTAGGGTCTCTTCCGATTCTATGAAGCCCAGCCTTCTTTCCGGGGATTTGCTTCTGGTCTCAAAATTCAACTACGCCGTAAGAATGCCGTTTACCTCGATCGAATTTTTCCGTTTTCGAAACCCGACGCGAGGCGAAGTGGTGGTTTTCGCCCTGCCCGAACTTGGTATGGAATCTTTTGTAAAACGGGTGGTGGCATTGGAGGGGGATACGGTTGCGATAAAGCAAGGCGTGCTTTCCGTAAACGGCGAGACCGCCGGTTATTTGGACTACGCAGGCGACACCAGCCAGAAGATTGAAACCATTCAAGGGCAACCGCCTCGCCGCATTTTACCGCAGCACGGAACTCAAGGAGACTATGGTCCGGGCCTGGTGCCGCGCGGCCACTTCTTTGTACTGGGCGACAACCGAGGGGAAAGCCGCGACAGCCGACGTTGGGGCCCCGTACCATTCTCATTCGTTAGAGGAAAAGTGTGGATGGTCTGGGCATCATTGGGCCCCAAAGGAAATCCACGTTCTGACCGCATGGGCCTCGTCATAGAATCAGCGTCGATCAAGGGACAAGGCTTACTTCAGCCCTCGGCTTCACGCTGACAACGAGTAAATTTTAGTTAGAAAATTTGATATCCCAATCCGTGCCGGTGGCTGAATCCAAAAGTAAAATCCCTTGCGCGGCCAGTTCGTCGCGAATCTTATCCGACAGCGTAAAGTCTCTAGCTTTTCGAGCCTCGGTGCGAAGAACCAACTTGGCTTCGATACCGCTCACTTCAATGCCGCGCTCATGTAAGACATTAGATTTAAGCATCTTCAGAAACTGTACCGGTTCCGACAAAAAAAGATTTAGCACCACCGAGACCTTGCCCAAATTGGTCAAATACTCCAAAGCCACCATGGGGGTATTTACCGTGGCTTTAAAGCCTTTCTTATCAAAATAGTTGTTGGCCGCGCGTACGTAATCAAAGATTAGTGCGAACACTTTAGGCGTATTGAAATCATCCTCGAGAGCCATCTTCCAGTCGTTTTCGAAAGTTTCGCCCAACTTTATCAACGTGGTCTCTTCCGTACCGCCTACCGCATTGCCTACGGCTAACTTCATCGCGGTGGCGCGAAGAAGGCTTGAATAGATGCGGTGTAAGCCCGATTGGCTGTCGCGAATGGTTTTTTCAGAAAAATCGATGGGGGATCGGTAGTGGCCCGCGAGCAGCAGATAGCGCAACGTTTCGGGACCGTAAACCTTCATAAAGTCGCGATTCAAAACGATGTTGCCGAGCGACTTCGACATCTTTTCATTGTTCATCGACAGCAGATTGTTGTGCAGCCAATAGCGCACGTACGGCTTACCGGTGAAAGCCTCTGACTGGGCAATTTCATTTTCATGATGGGGGTGGCACAAATCTAAACCGCCCCCGTGGATATCGAATGTGACGCCGAGATGTTCCAGCGCCATTGCCGAGCATTCAATATGCCAGCCCGGTCGCCCCAATCCCCAAGGGCTCGGCCAAGCCGGCTCATCCTTAGCTTTTTGTGGTTTCCACAGGCTGAAATCAAGCGGATCTTGTTTTTTTTCGTCCGCTTCAATCCGCACGCCGGCGCGCAGGTCATCAATTTTTTTGCCGGACAGCTTTCCGTATTCGGTAAAGCGACGCACAGAATATAAAACTTCGCCGTCAGGGGTGACGTAGGCGGCCCCTTTTTCCACGAGCCCCTTAACCATCGCTATAATCTGCGGAATGTGTTCGGTTACTTTGGGCCCTACGGTCGGCGGGGTAATACCGAGTTGCCCCATGTCGGTGTCGTACTCAAGAATGTATTTTTCAGAAACTTCGCGCGACTCAATTTTCAACTCACGCGCACGAGCGATAATCTTGTCGTCCACATCGGTGTAGTTTCTTACAAAAGTGACTTCGAAGCCGGAATATTCCAAAAAACAGCGAACCAGGTCAAAAAAAACGGCGGGCCGCGCATTGCCTACGTGAGTCAGGTTGTAAACCGTAGGACCACAAACATACATCCCCACCTTGCCCGGTTCCATTGGCTGAAAGGTTTCGTGCTTACGAGTCAGAGTATTATAAATTTGTAAGGGCATTAGGTTTTCGCTTCACGTAATGAAATGAGGGCTTGAGCGGCTATCGCTTTTTTTTCGCCGATGGCGCCTAAGCCTTCCATGGTTTTTGCCTTCACGCTTACTGAAGTCATCTCTAACTCGAGGGCATGAGCTAACTTAGTTCTGATCTCTTCACAGTGCGGCGCGATCTTGGGCGCTTCAGCAAATACATTAATATCGACTTGGGCAACATGCCAACCAAGGCGGCGCACTTCCGCCAGAGCCGTTGCCAGAAACTCTAAACTGTTTCGCCCTTTGTTTTTAGGATCCTTATCGGAAAACCATTGCCCAATGTCTCCCAAGGCGAGGCTTCCTAAAATGGCGTCGGTAACCGAATGAAGAATGACGTCGCCGTCAGAGTGAGCAACGACTTTAAAGGGGCAAGCGATGGCCACGCCACCAAGAAGGATGCTGCCGTCGGGGGTCACCGCTTCTAGACGGTGGATGTCGTAGCCGATGCCGAATCGCATTTTTCCTCTTGCTCTTGAAGGCCAATAAATTTTTCGAGCGTTGAATGCTCATACTCGTAGGTGAGTTTAATATTTCTTAAGTCGCCCTCAAAGGCCCCTACCGGAATGCCATAATACTCGCAAAGCGAGGCATCGTCGGTGAAATGGAGTTCAGGCGAATGGCGAACTTTTTCAGCCAAACTGCGGATAACCTGAAATTCAAAAATCTGCGGAGTCTGAACTCGATGGATCACCTGGCGATCGAGAGTTTCGACTACCCGTTCTTGTTCGACCCGTTTCAGGGTTTCCACTACGGGAACCACCGGCACCCAGGCACCGTAAGATCGATCGAGCAGGCAGTTCTTTACTCGCTCTAAAAAAGCGCGAGATAGGAAGGGACGACAGGCATCGTGAATGATCACCCGGTCAGGAACCGGGTTCAGCGCCTCAATGGCTTCTAAAGCTAAAAATGAGCTGGCTTGACGAGATTCGCCGCCGGCAATGACTCGAATCAAGGTGGCCGGTGGCGGCAATAAATAGGTGTCGATCAACTCTTCGACTTGGCCTATCTGTTCGCGCGGGGCGGTGGTCACAATTTGCCGAAAGCAATTCATGCCTAAAAGTGCCCGCATGCCGTGAATGAAAACTGGCGCGTTACCGAGCATCTGAAACTGTTTGGGAAGATTAGATTGTACGCCCGCCGATGTCGAAGCATAGCGAGACCCCACACCTCCACCTAAGAGGATGGCGTCCATCGTCATCATATGATTTTTACTTTCTTGGCCGCGAAAACGGCCCCTAACGAATTATCACGCGAAGATGGCTTCAAGCTCTTTCTCAACTTGTTCTTCCTTGAGATTTTGAGCCAAAGACAACTCTTTAACGAGAAGGGTCTTTGCCTGATCGAGAAGCTTACGTTCTCCGAACGAAAGCTCTTTATCGTGTTTCAGAAGGAACAGCGCCCGCAAGACTTGCGCAATCTCATGGACCTGTCCAGTGTGAATTTTCTCCATGTACTCACGGTATCGACGATTCCAAGTCTGGTGGTCGATATCCGAAGGTTCACGATTACGAAGGATCTTATAAACTTCTTCAACCTGGTTAGGCTTAATGATCGGACGAAGCCGTTGGGCCGCGGTTTCAATGGGCACAAACACTTTTTTAGGAGCGCCGTTATCGTGGATCTCTAAAATATAGAAGCTCTGCTTATTGCCTTTGCCGAATTCTCTCTCTTCGATGCCCCGTACAACACCTACTCCGTGTGAGAGATGAACTGCGTTATCGCCCACTTTGAATTGATACATACAAACCCCGACAAGTGAAATTTTTTGGAAACAGGGTTGTATCACGATCCATGATGGTTTGCATTACACTTGATGGGTTTTATGACGCGGCAGTGCCATGAACGGGAATAAAATTTGTATATTCGATACTTTACGAATTTTAATTTTTAAGTTTTTGAACGATTGACCGAACGCATTAATTCCTCTACGGTCCAACTGGGCGCCATGCAAACTCAAAGCAACCAGTTACCGCCGCTTTTTCTTGCTTCTACTTCTCCACGAAGACGCCAGCTGCTAGAGGCTCTGGGGCTTTCTTTCACCTTAGTCCACTGTGATATTAACGAAAAACACCCCGAAATTGGCGACCTTTCCGCAGTGATTTCCGAAAATGCCGTAGGCAAAGCGTTGGCCGGCGCTAAGGCCCTGGGTGACAAAAAAGGGCTTGTGATCAGCGCCGACACCTTAGTGGCGGTGGAAAATAAAGTTCTTACCAAACCGGTGGACCGCGCTGATGCCGTTGAGATGCTTAAGCTTCTTTCGGGACGCAAGCATACGGTGATGACCGGAGTGGCGCTACAACTCTCAACCCAGGCAGTTCACTCCTTTGTTGAAACCAGTGAAGTGTTTTTTCGAAAGCTGTCTCCAATTGAAATCGAGAGCTACGCCGATACGCGCGAGCCTTACGACAAAGCCGGAGCCTACGCCGTGCAAGGCGCCAGTTGCCTGTTCATTGAAAAGATTGTTGGCTCCTATACCAACGTGATGGGCTTGCCGATCGAACGGCTCCTCAGGGAGATTGAGAGCTATACCGGCATTTCTGTTTTCAAATGGTTTGCCCCCAAGTGAATTCTACGACGATGAGTGACACTTCACGGCTTTCTCAACTTGATACCGAAATTCAAGAGCACAGCCCTTACCCCGATAAGGTGGCCGTTTTAGGCGCCTGCAAAGCTCAAACGGCGGAACGAGTTCGAGAGCTAACTTCAGTAGGCCTCAAATTTTTGGGAAACAATTACGTGCAAGAAGGGGCAGCCCTGCGTCTGGCCTTGCCTGATTTTGGCGGAGAATGGCACTTCATCGGTCATATTCAAAGTCGCAAAGCGCGTGAGCTTTTAGCCTACGACTGCATTCAGAGTTTGGACCGCTTGTCGGTGGCCGAAGAATTAAATAAGCGCCTCGCTGGTTCGAATAAAAAACTGGCGGTGCTGGTCGAGATAAATTTGGGCAGTGAAGAGAGCAAATCAGGAATTGACCGCGCCACTTTGCCAGAGATGCTTAAGTCGCTTGGTCAGCTTGAAAACCTTGTGGTAAACGGCCTCATGGGAATGCCGCCGCCTTTACAACCCGTGGAGAACCGTCGGCCTTACTTTGCCCAACTTCGTGACCTTTTTACTAGCCATGGCAAAGGGCAGTGGCGTTGGCTTTCGATGGGAACGAGCGATGACTATTTAATTGCCTTGCAAGAAGGGGCCACGTTAATTCGGCTGGGCACCGCTTTATTTGGAGTGCGAAAGCCCAAATGAGCCTGAAACAAATTTACAAACGAAACTGCCGCAGCCCGCTGTTGCGACCGTTTATTTCATTAGGAAAATCGCTCAACCGTTATTACGAAAATTTAAATTACGATCACCGCAGTAATGGAGAAGAACGCACCTTGCGAGTTTTGTCGCAATTTCCCGTGTCGCAAGTTTTTGATGTGGGTGCCAATCAAGGAAGTTGGGTGAGTGTCGCCAAACAAATTTTTCCCAACGCCAAGTTCACCTGCTTCGAACCGGTTCCGCAAGTCTACTCTCTACTAAAGGCACACGAAGAACCCAATCGCATCGTCGCAATAAACTCCGCGCTAGGATCGTCGAACTCTGTGGCAACTTTTCATCACTTCGAAGATGGCCACGCCCTTTCGAGTTTCTACGAATTTAAGGACCACAAAGAAAAAGCCACGGTCACCGAAGTGCAAGTGAAGCGCGGCGATGACTTTATGGCCGAACAGCGCATTGATCGCATAGACATTTTAAAGATCGATACCGAAGGACACGACTTGGAAGTGCTTAAAGGGTTTGAATCGGCGTTGCGTGAGCATCGCATCGGCGCGATTCAATTCGAGTACGGAAAAATTAATATCGTAAGCCGGGCGTTGCTCCGTGATTTTTATGAGCTCTTAATTGCGAATAGTTATGTCATCGGAAAGATCTACCCCAAGCGGGTGGTGTTTTCTGATTACCGATTTGAAATGGAAGATTTTATTGGCCCTAATTTCTTAGCGGTTCCCGCAAAAAATCTTGCCCTTATCGCGGCGCTCTCCGGTGGCAATGCGGATTGAAGGGGGGTTAGGGAAGGAGCTCTTTCGGGCGCTTCGAGGCTCTTACGGAGTCTTCTCGCCTCGCCCCTTTACCACCGTTTTCCGATCGTGTTATTTTCCCCTTTGCGATCTTCACCGCTGAAACTTTTCATTAAAAATTGAATCAGGAGATAACCGTGAGCACCCCCTCTCAGAAGCTTTCGCCGGTAGAAGTACGAACCAAAGAGTTTCGGCGCGTCATGCTGGGGTACGATCCTAAAGAGGTCGTCGACTTTCTCGAAATCATCGCTAAATCTTGGGAAAAGATGCAAAAGCACGAAAAAGAGCTGCTGGATAAGATTCAGAGCATCAATGACGAGGTGATCCGGTGGCGGGGCAAAGAAAACGAGATTCAAAAACAACGCGACCGGCTACAGGCTGAGGCCGGAGACATTCGCGAACGGGCTCAGGCCGAAGCGCTTAAGATTTACGCCGAAGTCGAACAAAAAGCCGGTGAGGTGCGCGACAAGACCGAAGCCTGGCTTGAAAAGATTCTAACCGAGGTCGAAGAGACCGAACGGCGCCGCAATAATTTTGTCACCGCGTTTCGTTCCGCCCTCGATAGCCATTACGCCCTGCTCAATAAGGCAGAAGCCCCGTGGGAGCCCTTGGCCTCGCATCTGGGTAGCTTGCTGAAAGAGGGGCCCGTTGCCAGTGGCGGCGCGGCGCATTAGGCCGCTAACGAACTACCTCGTCAGCGAAATTATTTTTAAAGATCCGGTGTCAACCCAACCCGCTAAAGGTTGCGAAATGCGGGTAAAGTTGCCTTGGACCTCTTGCGGCCGCACCAGAATGCCCGAGGGCAGCGAAATGATTTTATTCTCTTCTTTGGCTTCGGCATTTTGATAAACGCCCAAGGGTTTGCCCTGCGCCACGTCGATCACCGCGATGGGCTTGACCAAAAAACGCTTTATGACCGAGTAACCGACGGGAACGATGGCGCAGAACAGGGCAAAGGAAATTAAACTCGCCGTTAGCCGCATCATTTTTTTGCCACGGTACCAATACAAAAATCCCGCCACGACCAAGCTCCACAGCGAAAAAAAACCAAAAGAATAAACTAACGCCGGAGTAAGAAAGAAATAAAGGTAGAGGCTGGGAGAGGTGGACACCCCTTCCCGTACGGCCTGCTCAGATTCAATTTGATGCACCTTCGACAGGGTTTTCCACGCCGCGAAAGGGCTGTCGTGCAGTTTCGCGCTTTCGATTTGGTGCAGCACGGCTTTACCGGTGTCGCCCACTTCCCAGTAAGCCAACGCCAAGTGGCCGTGCGCTTCGGGTGATTTAATCCCTTGCGCGGCGGCAAGCTCAATCCACTGGGAAAACAGACGCACCCGCTCATTGGGGGCCTGGTTGGTGTCAGCGGCAATGGCTTCGTTCCAGAGCTGGCCGAGATCAGCCGCAGGACTTGGTGGGGAGAACAGGAGCAAGGCACTTAACAAGGTTAGAATTCGTTTCATGAGAAAACGAGGATATTCGCGGTAGCTTCAATCCGGCAAGGGGGTGCCTTTTCCAGAGTGGGCTCTCGCCCCCTAGACCCTTGCAATCTCTTTGAAATAGAAGCCACGTAGAAAGGGCTCGCGCAAATGCGCACGAGCGCTGGCCACGCCTTTCGTTTTCAAATCGAATTAGTTTTTGCTTTAGCCGGGCTGATTAGTAACGGACTTCGTATTTTTCTTCGAGAACTTTAACCAGAAGGCGAAGCTCGTTGAGCCTCTCCTCCAAAGAGCGATTGCTCTTCTCGAGCAGGTGGATGCGCTCGTCTTTTTCTCGAAGGGCACACTCAAAAGCCTCGCTCACCATTTTCACGGTGCCGTCGACAAATGAGCTGCCTACGCTTTGTGTTTCCATTGGCTTCCCCTTTTTCGTATTCTCCACAACCGCGGCATCAAACTCCTCCGCTTCAAGCGGTGCTTCCTTAGGTAAGGATTTCACCACATTAAGCATGGGAAGAATCGGACCGGACATGGACCGCGCACCAGAATTCATGCCTTCGAAAAGGATGAGATACCGGCCGTTTTCCATTCTGTAGGTTAGCGTGTGACTCTTAATTTTACGTCGGATCGTGCTGAGACTGAGTCCACTGCGAACGGAGTATTCGATGAGGGGGAGCCAAGTTCCGTTACTCTCCGCCCTGGCCAGTGATGGCTGTGACATGAGAGTCTCCTATTGATTATAGTAACGGATCTTTTGATTTTGCACATGGCCCAGCGGCAGAATTTTTGTGCCGCAGCCCATCTAAAAACCTAGGCCAATTGTGCCGCATCTGGTGTAAAATAGAAAATAACCCGCGCCACTCTAACTCCAGATAAAGAATGCTGACCTCAATCTTTAAAACCCTACGCTTTCTCTTAGTCGTCGGCTTGGTGCTGTACCTAGGCCAAATTCCCGCCAACGGCCGCACGGTGGGGGAGCACTTTTCTTTATGGGTAAAAGAAATTTTCAAGAAAACGAACGTAAAGCTCTCTAAGTCTTCGTTGGTGGCCAGTCTGCCGCGTTACTTCAATCAGAATAAAGACGAACGTCGAGTTACGAACGACCCAGATAAAAAAGCCAACGATGCAAATGGCATTTCCACTTCAGATCGTGAGTCATTGCTACGCGTATTGCAGTGACCACAGTTTTAGGTCGCATTTATGACGGATAATTTTCAAGAAAAAAGAAAAGAGTACCGCCTGCCTTTTTTCGAAAAGGCAGTTTTTACCGATGGCAGCAAGTCGCTTCCGGCCTACGCCTCAAATTTGAGCCGCGGCGGAATCTTTATGAGTACGCTCGATCTCTTTCCGATCGAAACCATGGGTCACGTGGCCTTCTGTTTTCCTTACCAAAGCCATTCGGTGTGCTTAAAGGTAAAAGTTGTCCACCTAGTATTTGATCGTCAACGTTGCGACGTGGAATGCGGGATGGGCTTGTACTTCGTGGACGTAAGCGACTCGTTGCGCTCGCTTTTGAATCTGCACATTCTGAACGAGCAAGCGAGCTACCTGGAACTGAAACGCCTTTTGGCGTTTCCTCGTCCTGATTTCTCAGAAGTTCGAAAACATCTAAAGGCGATTCCGCACCTTCAAGGGTTAGACTTGCTGGGGTTACGCTACCGGGTAAACCGGGTTTGCACCCTATTTGAACCCAACGCCGCGCCCGGCGATTTCGAAGAAAAATCGGCGGCGTAATTTTAAAGGCTTTTACCCTTCGCCCGCGACGGCAGAGTCATTTTCACGTTAATCAGCTTTTTCATTTTTCCGCGCAGAACATGGAAGACGGAGACTTCGCCCACTTTCTTTTCGCTTATTGCGTCTAGAATATCGGTAACGGTCGAAACCGGGGTGCTGTCCACTTGGGTAATCACGTCGCCGCCAACCGGGATGCGGCGAAAGCCCAAAACCAATTCCCGATCCGCCGGTTTCAAGCCAGCTTTTGCCGCTAAGCCCCGGGGGTCCAACTCCATCACCATCACACCGTGATCCGAAGCAATCCCCAAAGCGTTCAACAGCGACTCACTCAAGCCCGCCCCGTTCATTCCCAACTCCGGCCTCAGCACCTGCCCAAACTGAATGAGCTGAGGCATATTCTTTTTTACGGTCTCAACCGAAATAGCAAAACCAATGCCTTCGCTGCCGCCACTATTTGAAAAAATTTGGGCGTTCACCCCGATCATCTTGCCCGAGCTATCGAGCAGCGGCCCTCCCGAATTGCCAGGATTAATGGCCGCGTCAGTTTGAATCACGTCTTTAATCAAACGCTTGGTCTGCGCCCGGATGTCTCGACCCAATTGGCTAATCACGCCAACGCTCAGCGACCCGCCGAGGCCAAAAGGATTGCCGATGGCCAAGACCTTTTGTCCGACCAAAAGTTCGGGAGCGCCGTTCCCCAACTCCAATGCGGTCAACACCTTGCCTTTCGCGTCAATTTTGATGACGGCCAAGTCAGAATCGGGGTCGGCCCCAATCACGCGGGCGGGAAAGGTGGTTTTGTCCCAAAGGGTAACTTCCACCTCTTGCGCCTGCCCAATGACGTGGTGATTGGTGAGAATGTACCCGTCGGCTTTGATGATCGCCCCTGAGCCCATGCCTTGTTGCGGAACGATGTCAAAAAAGAAGTCGCGCCGTAGGGTAACCGTAGTGATGTTGACCACCGCCGGATTACAGCGCTTATAGATCTCAATATTATTTTGTTCGTCGGGCAGCAATGTTCGGGAAATCGCATTAATTCCCAGCATCAGCGCGGCCAGTAGCAATAATTTCATGTGAAAGTGGTTTCCTTCTGACGCGGATTATTCAGGAAGGAGAACCGGAAGGTCAAATGGCATTCGTATCGTCTGCAAACGGCTGGTCAATAAGGCTCTTCAGCCTTCGTGGCCGGTCAGGCATTGATTGACAATACTCATGCCAAACCAATAATCTCACTCGCAATTTTGAGGTAAAACAATGTCTACGTCCGGTCAAAAAATCACCTTCAATTCTAAAAATGAAATTCAAGTGCCCGACCATCCGGTTATCCCCTTTATCGAGGGCGACGGCACGGGGCCCGATATCTGGGCGGCTTCACAAAAAGTGCTCGATGCGGCGGTAGCCAAGGCCTACGGCGGCAAGAAATCGATCGTGTGGAAAGAGGTTTTAGCCGGTGAAAAGGCCTTCAAACTAAAAAATAACTGGCTCCCCGACGAAACGCTCGAGGCGATTAAAGAACACAGCGTCGCCATTAAGGGGCCCCTTAGCACGCCCGTGGGCGGTGGCATTCGCTCGCTTAACGTGGCGCTTCGCCGGCTGCTTGACCTGCACTCATGCATTCG
>JAYSWN010000176.1:0-20544 GCA_043718025.1 Pseudomonadota bacterium | reverse complement strand
ACGAGTTGGCGGCGCTTGGCGCCGAAAGCATTCAGCTAAAAAATCGGTTGGTTATCTGTACTGGCGATCAGGAGCTGGTTTACAAGGCCAACTTGTGGTGCCGCACGGCTATTCGCGTGCTGCGCCCCCTGGCCAGCTTCACTGCACGCGACGAAAAGGCGCTTTACGATGGCGTTCGATCGGTGGATTGGAGCCAATGGATGAGCAGCGAAAATACCTTGGCGGTCAACGCCGACGTGCGATCGTCGTTCACCACCCATTCGCTCTACCTTGCCCAACTCGCTAAGGATGCGGTGGTCGATCAGTTTCGCGAAAAGACCGGCACCCGCCCCTCGGTCGATTTAGACTCTCCCGATCTGCACATCGTGGTGAGCCTGTTTCAAGATCAAGCCCAAGTTTACGTTGATGCCTCGGGCGAATCGCTGCACAAACGAGGCTACCGGCGTAAATCCGGCGAGGCTCCGGTAAGCGAGACGTTAGCGGCCGGGATCATAAGGCTTTCGGGTTGGGATCAAAAAACTCCGTTCGTCGATGCCATGTGCGGTTCGGGAACCATGGCGATTGAAGCCGGGCTTCTGGCTAAGAACGTGGCGCCCGGATTGCTACGCAAAGTGTACGGCTTTCAGCGGTGGCCTGATTACGATCGGGCGCGGTTTGACCGTCTAATGAGCGAGGCCGCCAACTCCGTTCGCCAAGACATAACCGTCTCGATCACCGGCGTTGAGATTGATCCTGAGGTGGCGCAGATAGCGCGAGAAAATGTGGAACGGGCGGGCCTAACCGGACTGGTAAAAATTGTTGAAGCCGATTTCTTTAAGTGGAATGAAATGGGCGGCGTGGCCGGCACCCTGGTAATGAACCCGCCATATGATGAGCGTCTGCCGGTCGACAACATCGCCGAACTTTGCCAAGCCATCGGTGACCGTTTGAAGCACGCTTACGGTGGTTGGAGCGCCAGCGTGCTGTGCGGAAATTTAGAGGCTACGAAGTACATCGGCCTGCGCTCCTCGCGGCGAACGGTGATGTACAACGGCTCCATCGAATGCCGTTTGCTTAAATACGAGCTGCGTGCGCCCAAAGACGAATTGCCGGTTGCTAAGACCGTTGAAGAAGAACCCGAGAACCCCGACGGTAAGCCCGATACTGAAGCCACCCCAGAAAAAAAGCCACTTCCGGCGTGGCGCGCTAAGGCCCCCGAAGAAAACCCAAAGTGGAAAGAGCGGGCCGATATTTTTGCCAACCGTCTGCGCAAAAACATAAAAAACTTTGCCACTTGGGCTAAGCGCGAGGGCATTAGCTGCTGGCGAATTTACGATTGGGACGTGCCCGAGCTGCCCTATCTGGTCGATATTTACGCCGATCGTCTTCATTTTTCCGAGATCGAGCGCAATTACGAACATTCGCCGATCGAGCACAGCGCCTACGTGCAGCTTATGGTACGAACCGCCGCCGAAGTTTTAGAAGTGCCGATGGAAAAAGTTTACTTTAAAAAACGTAAACCGCAGAAGACCGGCGGTTTTCAGTACACTCCCCACGATGCCACTGGCGAACTGATCGAAGTGGCCGAGGGCGGCCACAAATTCTTGGTCAACCTCGCCGACTACCTCGACACCGGGCTGTTCTTAGACCACCGCAAAACCCGCGCCATGGTGCAAAAAGAGACAGCCGGTAAAGACTTTTTAAACCTGTTCGCTTACACCGGATCTTTTAGTGTTTATGCGGCGGCAGGCGGAGCCAAATCAACCCTTACCGTCGATACTTCGTCTCCCTACTTAGAGTGGGCCGAGGCCAACCTCAAGCTCAATGGCTTTACCGGCAATAAGCACCAGTTTTTTAGAAGCGACACCATTGAATATTTAGAACGATCACGTGCTATGTTCGACGTGTGCGTGGTAGACCCGCCAACTCGTTCGGTAAACCGATCGTCGGGCCGTGAGTTTGACGTGCAGAGTGATCACGTAAAGCTATTAAATTTGGTAATGGCGCGCATGAAACCGGGCGGCCTGATCTTCTTTTCGAATAACTACCGTACCTTTGTGTTGGATGAGGCGGCGCTCCGTGCGGGTCGCAATGTCGAGATTTTTGAAATCACCCAAAAGACCATTCCCCTCGATTTCAAACGCAAACCTAGCCACCGTTGCTGGGTAATCCGTTGTCCCTGAGATTTTAGAGTTAAGCGGCCTTCGCCGTTTTGCGGCGGCGGTGGCCAAGGCGGTGGATGTCGAACGTGCGGCCATCAAACCCCTTGAAGGTCTTTTTGGGGTTGGGCGTGGTTTCGTAAAGCTCTTTTATTAGTTGATAGACGGGTCCATCGACAAGAATGGCATTGGGTTCGGCGGCGGCGCAAAGTCGGGCCGCTAAGTTCACCACTTCGCCGATGGCGGTGTAAGAGCGAAACGATTTTTCGCTGCCGTAGAAGCCGACGTTGGCCACGCCGCTGGCAATTCCAAAACGGACTTCAAAGGGGTGTTTCCAAAGCAACGCGTATTTTTCTTGCCGCCGTTGAAAAAAATCTCGGATTTCGCTGGCCGCGTGCACCACTCGCAAAAGGTAGTCGTCTTGGGTTAAAGGCGCGCCCGAAAACGCTAACACGCCGTCGCCCAGGTACTTATCAATGGTAATGTCGTGGTCTAAAAGGATGTGGGTGGTGTCGCGCATAAAGCTTGCGATCACTTGGGTAAACTCATCGATAGGAATCATCTGCAGTCGGTCGGTTGATTTTACAATGTCGATAAACACGGCGCAGATTTGGCGGGCCTTAACCGAGCCTTCTAACGTAATCTCGCCGGTCTGGATGGCGCGCACCACCTGCGGGCTAAATTGTTTTGCCAACTGGTTTAAGTTCACCATCTCTTCGGTTTTTACCCGGATGATGCCGTCGCGTGAGACAATTTCGTCTTTCAGGGCTAGGCGGGCTTTGATTTCGCTCATGCGGAGCCGTTCCATATACAACCGCATGATGACACTCATCAGGATGGTGCCGGCGATGAAAAAGAAGTGAATGCTTAAGACTCGAATTTGGGTCGGGCTTCCCCCTTTAACGATGCCCATAATCAAGAAGGGGTAGTAAATAAGCACCAAATTCAAAATTACGTAGCGAGCGGTCCATGGAACGCAGCTCATGGCTACGGTGATTAGGTTTAAGCCTGCATAGTAGGGCGATGAGATGCCTTCGGTAATCCATAACAGCGCCGTAATGACTAACGCATTCCCGATCACGCTGGCGGTTGCAATCTGTTGGGCTCTGGCCAGTGTGGTTGGCTTGCGAAATAGCCACAGAATTGCAAATACAAAGGGGATTGCGGTCAGCCGTATAGCCAAACAGTGCCATATCAGGTGCGGCACGTAGATGAGATCGAGCCCCCACAAGCCGAGTAGAATTGGCGCCGAGAGGTACTTCACCGCGGTGACAATAAACGTCCGAATCTCTTCGGCACGCTCTTGGTCCCGCATTTCGGCAAGGGTTTTAAATTCAATCGGGTTCACCTAGCCTTATCGGCAGAAACGGTGAACCATTCCTCACTTCTCTTTAGAATTTATAACAATTCTAAACCCGCCTAGTTTCATTCACTTACCTCGACTTGAGCCGCTCGTTCCAAAAAATAATAATGCACTGAGTCAGGCGAAAATGGTAAAAGACCGGTCTCGGAAACACCATGCACTCCACTTTTAAAATGGATAACGCCCTTTACCAGATTCGGTCAGACATCTGGCTGCGGGATTTGATTATTGATTGGGCCAGCATCGTCGCCTTGTTCGCGGCCTATGCCTATTTCGACTCCATTTACCTGGTGCCCATTTTTGCTCTATTGATTGGCTCTCGTCAGCATGCCTTAGGTTTGCTGGCCCACGACGCCACTCATCGCCTGGCTTTTAAAAACCGCGCGGTAAACGATTTTTTCGGCGATCTGTTTATCGCTTGGCCCTTTCTCTTGGATATTAAAGAGGGGTACCGGCCTTGGCATTTTGCTCACCATAAATATTTGGGCACCCCGTTCGATCCTGAATTGAGCTACCGCGGCCTGGGCGCCTACGAAGGCAAAGTTTCTTGGCTCAAAATTGTCGGCTACGCGCTTTACGACATGTGCGGATTGGGCGCTTTAGAACTCTTCGCCTTCATGAAAGCAATTTTTCCTTACAAAAAACCGCTTCGTTTCTTAGGCCCAATTCTCCTGTGGTCGGCTTTTCTTGCTATTACCTACGCTACGGGAACCTTGTGGATTGCCGCGCTGTGGAGCTGGTCTTTGGTAACCGGTTTTTGGACCGTGTTTCGTCTGCGTACGTGGACCGAGCATGTGGGAGTTGATTCCGATGGATCGGAAAACACCCATCGTTTTTTCGCCAACCCCATCGCCCGTTTGCTTTTTTGCCCTCACCACACCGATCATCATTACGAACACCATCGTTGGGCGCAGGTTCCCTATTATCATCTGCCGCGTCTTCGCGCGATGCCCCTGTCCAATCGAGAGGTGTTGCCGATGTCGAACCTTTTTGAAGTGGGCCTCACTTCTAAAAAAATGGAGAGCAAAATCCTGTGCAAATAGCTACTTCCTTCAACCAAAACTCTATCCGTCGTTTACCCCCAAGACAGGAACCTACTGGCCTGCAAAAATTTGTGGAGGCAATGAAAGAAACCGCGGAAGGGCTTGAAAATATTCGTCGCGGGGTAGACTCATTAGAGTTGAATTTTTTGGGCAGCGAAAAAGAACGCATTCAATTCGAAGCTCACATCGTGAATATGGTCAACGACCGCCTTTCTCAGTTTTTAACGCCACGATTTACCGATTCAGAAACCCTTTTTGCGAGGGTTTCTAACGAGGATAAGAACGAGGCTATTGAGTATTTCACCAAACATGTAGGATTTTATTTTCACGAGTGCCCTTTTGGCCGTCGGACTTATTTCAAGCCCCGTGGATACGCCGGCGATTATGAAATGATGAATCACATTTACCGAAATCAGCCGGAGGGAGACACGTTGTTTAGGCGTTGCCTGAATTATTACACCGTAAATTTACCGTTCAGTGTAGCGGTGAGAAACCGCGCAGTGCTCCTTAAAGACAAAATGGTTTCTAAAATCCGTACCCTAAAACAAGGGGAGACCTTGAATGTTCTCTCGGTGGCCTGTGGTCCAGCTAAAGAGATTTGCGATGTGATTGCAGAGCCAGGGTTAGACTTTTCGCGAGTGAAATTTGTTCTGCTCGATCAAGATGAAGAGGCCCTCGCCTACGCGACGGCCCATATCGAAGCGGCCGCTTCCCGCGCTGGAGTAACCGTGGTGGTGGAAGGGCTGCCGACCAACGTTATCAACTACGTTCGA
Source organism: Pseudomonadota bacterium (assembly GCA_043718025.1). Taxonomy (GTDB): domain Bacteria; phylum Bdellovibrionota; class FAC87; order UBA2466; family UBA2466; genus JBGSST01. The sequence continues at coordinate 15,227 of JAYSWN010000176.1, read as the reverse complement.
CAACGCACTCCGGAAAAATTCGATTTTATCTATTCTGCCGGTTTGTTCGACTACTTCTCCGATTCTATTGCCAAGCTAACGGCGAAACGTCTCTTTCAGAAGTTGAAAATCGGCGGAGAGCTATTTATTGGCAACTTTAAATCGTTGCCCTTTTCACGCATGCAAATCGAGCTAGTTTCCGACTGGTTCCTCATTTACCGAACCAAAGAAGAGCTGGTCTCCTTGTTTAGCGAGATCACTCCCAATCTTGAAGTGGAATCTGAACCAAAACAGATCAACCTCTTCGTCACGATGAAAAAAGACTCTGCCGCTTCGGTTGAGCACTTAAATGGTGACGCGGTTTCTAATTATCTACAATAAAAAGGCTGGCACGCCGAGTTAAGGGCGCTGGCGCCTAAATGCCGATAAGTACCTAGAGCCTTTCCGGTCTTCTAGGTGCTTTTGATGCCTCCCAAAAATTCAGCCACAACTCATGGTCACCGCGATCTTTCGCGCGCGCTCACCAAGTCGCGCTTTAAGTTGGCGCTCGAATGCCCGACCAAGCTCTATTATCAAGACCGACCCGGGCAGTATGGCAACGCTAAGCACGACAACCCCTTTTTAAAAAACCTCGCTGACGGCGGGTTTCAAGTGGGTGCGTTGGCCAAAACCTATTTTCCGCAAGGGCACGACATCCCCACTTTGCATAAAGAGGCGGCGCTGCAGCAGACGAGCGAACTGCTAAAACTCGAAGACGTGGTTATATTCGAAGCGGCTTTTTGCTTCGAAAACTTATTTATTCGCGCCGACATTGTGAAGAAAGTTGGCAACACGCTTTTTCTCTACGAAGTGAAGGCCGGAAGTTACCACCCTGACGAAGACCACTTTTGGCAGAAGCCCAAAAGCAGACTCGATCATCTCAACAACGACTGGAAAGAGTACCTGTACGACGTGGCTTTTCAGCACCACGTGGCACAGCACGCCTATCCCGCCTTTAAAGTGGAGCCTTACCTTTACCTCGCCAATAAAATGGCGGTGGCTACGGTAGATGGCCTTAACCAAAGGTTTCTTCTTACCGCGGATGAGAGTGGCGGCCGGGTACAGTACGAGGCCGGTCTCACCAAAAAAGAGCTGGGTGAGTCTATACTTATTGCGGTTCTGGTGAGCAAAGAGGTGGCCGCCATCCAGAGCGGGCGGGCAAATGGTTTTGAGGCACCCGACTGGCCGCAAAAATTTTCTTTCGCCGAATGGATTTCGTACTTAGCCGACGGCTATCGCGCGGATACGCAGCTGCCCCCCCAAATTTCAAACGCGTGCAAAGACTGTCAGTTTCGTACAAAGAGCGAAGATTTTCCCGGCAAGCAGAGTGGCTTTGAGGAGTGCTGGACCAAAGCGCTTAGTCTGAAGCCCGGTACTTTCGAAAAACGCCTTCCCCTGTTTGACATCTGGAAAGTCGGCGCCGGTAAATTCTTTGAGAAACAAGTCTACTTTATTGACCAGCTAAGCGAAGACGATTTCAAAACCAATTCAAAATCAGAAGGCAAACTTGGGTTAACCGAGGCCGCGCGAAAAATTTACCAATGGCAGCAAACCGTTACTGAAAAAGGCGAGCCGTACTTTGATCGCGAGGGTTTTTTGGCCGCCACGGCAAAGGTGGAATACCCCCTCCATTTCATCGACTTTGAAACGGCAACGGCGGCGATCCCCTTTAATAAGGGCATGGCACCTTACGGCCAAGTTGCTTTTCAGTTCTCTCACCATATGCTTCACGAAGACGGTAGGGTGGAGCACAAGGGGCAGTGGATCAACCCCACGCCGGGAAAGTTTCCCAATTTTGATTTCGTGCGGCGACTCAAAGCGGAGCTCGAGACCGATCGCGGCACCATCTTTCGCTACCACAATCACGAAAACACCGTGCTCAATCAGATTCGAAGTCAGTTGCGTCTGGCTCAACTCACCGAGGTGCCCGATAAAGAGGCATTGATCTCGTGGATTCAGACCATCGCCACGGCGACCGGCAAATCTGAGGAGCGGTGGGAACCGATTCGTCCGATGGTCGACCTATTTGATTTGGTCATCCGCTTTTTCTGGCACCCCCGCATGCGCGGCTCTAATTCGATCAAAGTGGTGCTTCCCGCAGTGTTGGAGTACTCGAAGGCTCTACGGGAGAAATACTCAAAGCCTATTTACGGGGGAAAGGGCGAGATTCCCAGCCTTAACCTCGCGGAAACTACTTGGGTAAAAACCGAAGACGGTAAACTTTGTGACCCCTACAAAATGTTGCCTAAGGTGTTCGATAACTTTAAGCGTGACGACCTAGATCGGCTATTTGCCGAGAACGATCTCGCCGATGGCGGCGCGGCCATGACCGCCTACGCCAAAATGCAATTCACCCAGATGACCGAAGCAGAACGCGCCGCCGTCACCCGGGCCTTGCTCCGCTATTGCGAGCTCGACACCCTGGCCATGGTGATGCTGTGGGAAGGCTGGCGCGGGATTCGCTAAACTATTTGATTCGCCTTGGTCAATAGGTTACCTAACGCACTGAGGCATCCCCCGTGAAAAGTTTGGCTCGGCCACTAATCTTATTTATTATTTCTTTGTCATCTCAATTGGTTATGGCGGCCGGCCCGATCAAGTTTGCGGTCCCCGATGGTAGCTTAGTGGTCCTTACTCCGGTGCAGGGCAGGCCCGGCCTCTTTACCCTAAAACTGGAAGCGTTTTATTCTGAGCGAGTGCCGGTGGACGGTAACTACAGTTTTGCAGAGCGGATTGATGCCTCAGTTCGTTACGGCCTGGCGGGCAAATACAAGATTCTCGCGGCTCCGCCCTCGGCCATCACTCAAGGCGATTTTATCGACCTTACCGAAAATACGAAACCAATCCCCGTTGATGACGGTGCCGAATCTTTGCCGCTGCTCGTTGAGCAAGACGGTAGAGTTTCCCTGCTGCTTTTTAATATTGCCTCTCGCCATATCGGAGCCGCGGCAGGAGACACGGTGCTTTTGGCCGCGGGGTTTGAACCCTCACTTCCCGCAATTGACGACGGGCGGAGCTGGCTAGATCAGATTGTGGCTCAGCCGTGGAAAGGTGAACACGCGTCTCGGTTTCCCGGTATCACGCCCCAACGCCTCCGTCTCAGTGGGAAAGAGGCTTGGGTTGAGTTAGAAAAACGCGGTTTTTTAAGCAGTCGGGTAACGGCCGAAACCCTTAAACGCGATACCGAGTTCTGGAGAGCGGCCTTAGCTCACACCTACGGAAAAATCACCAAACCTCAACTCAAAGAAATCGCCGATAACACGCACTTTATTCCGCTGATTCGCAGGGTCGATGCGATCAATCACCTGCGTAAACTGCACGTACAGAATGCCCTGGAGTTAACTTTTCTCCATGCCCTTTCGCAGGCGGATTTTTTGTACTACGCCAATCGGGTGCCCGACAGAATGGCGCAAATCCTTGAGCATGTCCTTCAAGACGAATTGGCTTGGGAATATATTTCTAGCGAAAAACTAATGGTGCTGGCGACCCGCGGTATCGGCCCCAAATTAAGAATGCAAGCCATCTCGCGCTACGCGAGTCAGGTGTTGGCCAAGAAGAAGCCTCGTGATCGATTCATGGCGGATATGGGTAAAGTTTATGAGTACCTGTTGGACGACGACGCCGAAGAATTTGGCGCCATCTTAAGCCACGTCATCGAATTTGAGGAAGCTCAGGAATTGGTTTGGCCGCGGGTGCTAGAACAAAAGATTCGCGCCGCGCGGGAGACACGGCTGGCCGCTTTGCCTCCGGTTTCTGGCGCCGTGGCGAGAATTCGTTCCACATTGGTAGAGTTTAACGCGGGCTCGCGAATGGACGTTGGTGTGCTTATCGCCCAAAACGAAAATGGCGAGGGCATTGTGCTTTCTCCCTCCCAAGTGGGAATCGAAAAAATGTCCGCTTTTCCGGCAAACCGAACCACTTTCCACTGGAATGAAAACGGCGTCGAAAAGCAAAGGGACTCCTTCCATCTGCCCAACCAGACCGGTTATGTAACGCCAGTTTTCGGTGGCGGCCGACGTCCCGCCCCTCTTGGCGCGATTCCCTTTTTTGAAACGCCGTTTGGTTTCAAACTTTCGATGGTGACTACGATGACGCCGCGTCAGCTCGGTGACAATGCGGCTTTAGAGCATTTAATGAAGATGAGTTATGCCCGCTTTCGCCCCCTTAGTGAGTTCGGTGATGCCGTCGACGGCAGTGTGGCGTTGCTGGTGGGCGTGCCTATTCACGATGCAAAACATCCGGTCGTGAGGCTTGGCCGCGTGCTTTCCCAACCGGAAGCAGACGCCATGCTGGCTCAACTTTCGTTTACCACCGGCGCGGTTGATATTCGCAATCGGCTCTCGCCGAGGGCCGTGGCAGGTGTTGAAGCGCGGTTAGGGCAAAGTACACCTTGGAAAGCGGGCGGTTTGGCGGATAGCCCAGATGAGTTCTTTGTCTCCTATCCGAGTGAAGACGGGTTTAAGTCTATCTTAGGGGGGGCTGTTTTCGTGGGGCCCCTGCTCGTTGGCGTGGTGGTGGGAGAAGGCAGAGCTTCAGATGGAACTTACTACTCGCGTGCACGCCGAATCAGCCACTTAGTTTCTAGAATTAAAGTCACCGATGAAACTGGAGTGCAGGCTCGACTATTAAGAGAGTTGGCCGCCATTCCCGTGGCCCAGACTACGCCTAGTCATTCTTTCGCCTGCCAATTTTATCTCGAGGCGTTCGGTGAAATTGCGGTGCCCTAATATTTTAAGGGGATAAATCCAGGTTGAGTCTTTACCAACGCAAGCCATTTTAAGATCGCTGGATAGCGCTTTAAATCGAACTTCCCCACCTCTGCCACGTGCGTGTAGGCGAATAATGAAATATCGGCAATGGTGTAGGTTTGGCCGGTGAGAAACGGCGTTTTCTTAAGCTGGTCTTCCATCACGTCGAGCGCTTGATAACCCAATACGTGTTTTTCGGCGATCTGGGTTTTAAACTCTTCTTCTTTTTTCAGAAATAGAATCCAAAATCGCGGCAGGGCCACGTGCGGCATGTGGCTGTGCTGTTCGAAAAAAAGCCATTGCAGCGTGCGGGCTTTTGCTAACGCTTGAGCAGGTACGTACTTGGTGCCCTCGGCCAAATAGAAAAGAATGGCATTGGATTCGGGCAACCGTTCGCCGTTCTCAAGTTCTAAAAGAGGCACTTTTCCGTTGGGGTTTTTTGCGAGAAAAGCGGCGGTTCGGGTTTCACCTCCCAGCCGATCGACGTTGACGCGATCGTATTCTAGGCCCAGGTGCGCTAGCAGTAGGCGAACTTTGTAGCAGTTTCCAGACGGCAAAAAATCGTAGAGTTTGATCATATATTATACGTGAAGAAAACTTTCGGCGGTGGCGCCTTCAAACGCGCGCACAAAAGTTGACGGCAAGGGCTCTTTCAGTAAATCGCCCTTTTCCAAAAATTGATAGATCTGGCCCAGGTGGCGAATTTCGGCAATGCCGACCCGTCGAAAGATGTGCCACGGCTTCAGATCGTCGGTATGCTTCAACCCCATGGCGCCGATTAGCTCGGCCGCACTTTTCACCGTTTCGCGTTGAAAGTTGGCCACTCGGGTAGTTTTGTCGCCCACGTTCAATCCGGCTGCCAGATCAGGATCTTGGGTAGAGACGCCGGTTGGGCATTTGTTGGTGTTGCAGCGAAGCGCCTGAATGCAACCCAGCGCCATCATCATGGCGCGTGCCGAATTGCAAGCGTCGGCGCCAAGCGCAAAGCGCGAAATCATGTCAAACCCGGTAACGGTTTTGCCGCTGGCGATAATTCGAATGCGGTCGCGCAGGTCTACTCCCAAAAGCGTACTGTGCACAAAGGCTAAGGCTTCGTTTAAAGGAAAACCGATTGAGTTCGAAAATTCGATGGGGGCCGCCCCGGTGCCGCCCTCGCCGCCGTCTACGGTAACAAAATCGGGAGTAATGCCAGTTTTCAACATCGCCTTAACTACCGCCATAAATTCTCGCCGTTTGCCAATGCACAGCTTAAAACCAACCGGTTTTCCACCGGAGAGTTCACGTAACTTTGCCACCCATTCCAGTAGGCCAATGGGCGTAGAAAAGGTGTTGTGCGCGGCAGGCGAGATAACATCAAAGCCAATCGGCACATTGCGAATTCTAGAAATCTCTTCGGTCACTTTGGCGGCCGGAAGAATGCCGCCGTGGCTGGGCTTGGCGCCTTGTGAGAGTTTGATTTCGATCATCTTCACTTGCGGCAGCCGCGCTTTTTCAGAAAAAAGAATGGGGTCAAAATCTCCGGTTTTACTTCGGCAGCCAAAATAGCCGGTACCAATTTGCCAAATGAGGTCGCCGCCGGGCTGCAGGTGATAAGGCGACAAACCCCCTTCGCCGGTGTTGTGGGCAAAGTTCCCGAGCTTGGCGCCGCGATTCAACGCCAGAATGGCATTTTGGCTAAGCGCTCCGTAGCTCATGGCCGAAATATTCAACACGCTTGCCGAGTAGGGATGCGCGCAGTCTGGCCCACCAAAGTTTACGCGTAAAGAACCGGGGTCAACGTGCTGGGGCACCAAAGAGTGGGTGGCCCATTCGTAGCCCTCGGCATAAACTTGCTTCTGGGTGCCGAAGGGTAACGTGTCTAATTCCTTCTTGCTGCGTTGATAAACCACCGATCGTTGCTCACGACTAAAGGGAACTCCGTCCAAATTTGATTCTACGAAATATTGATTGATCTCGGGGCGCAGCGCTTCGAACCAATAACGAAAGTGGCCCAGTAAGGGAAAGTTTCTCCGGATGGCGTGCTTCTTCTGAGTCATGTCGATCGCCCCTTGAAGCACGAGCGGCACGATAATAATGAGAGAGTACAAAACCTTGGGCCAGACGAACGCGATGGCCACGTTGGCCAAGAGCAGCAGCAGAGAAACCTTAATAAATATTCCACGCATGGCGAAACTCTAGATCAAAAAACCGCGCCCGTCTTCAAGCCCCATTAAAACTGAGTTTGAATTTGGCTGAATAAGGTCGATTCGGTTTCCGTATAAATCTTTCATTACGACCACTTTTCCGTAGGCGGTGGTTCGCGGTGGTTCGGTAAATTCAACCCCCTGCGAAAGCAACTTTTCGTGGTCTTGAGTAAAGTTATCGGTGTGCATAAAAAATAGTACGCGGCCGGCGCTCTGATTACCGATTGCGGCCCGTTGCGCCTCATTATCCGCTCGCGAAAGCAGAATCTGCGATCCGGCTTTGCCCGGTGCTTGCAGACGCACCCAGCGTTTGCCCTGGGGCATCAAGGAGTCTTCGACCACGGTGAAACCTAACTTACGGCTGTAAAAGGCAATGGCCTCGTCGTACTCGCGAACCAGCAGCGCGACCTGCGCAATCCCAATGATCATGTTTCGTCCCTAAAAAATGAGAAGGCCCAAGTTCTACACCGAAATTGGTGAGAACTTGAGCCCAACTTTTCTTAAAAACTGAATCTATAAGCAAAAGAGTTAGTACATCATTCCGCCGCCACCAAAACTGAGGGCTAACGAGAAGCTGGCAAACCCTCGGTTTGGTTGACCACAACCGCGCCCGCCCGACTGGCACGAGCGACGGCAGCAACGCTGTGGTTGGCCACCGCACATGGGCCGCTGTTGACCGCATGGCGCGCCACCTTGAGGCCCGTGGAATCCACCGTACTGAGGCATGCCGTAGCCGGGATTAACGCCTTGTCCATAGCCGCCTTGAGGCAATTGCGAGATTCCAGGCTGACCGTAACCGCCGGCCGGTAGTTGAGAAATTCCAGGCTGGCCGTAACCTTGGGGTTGTCCCATTCCGCCGGGGTATCCCTGCGGCATTTCGGCAAACGCGGGAACCGCGAAAAGCGCGAACAAAAATAAAAAATTAATACGAGAAAGCATAGTGCTCCTAAGGTGTTTGGCTCCGCTTTCACGTAGCGACCCCGCGCCACCGCGGCGTCGTGGTGAGCTGGTGCGAGTATCGGACCGCCTATGCTTGGGCCCAAATCGGTCCCTGATGACACCCGGTGGCCGCGATGCGCCCTACATTGGTCAAGACTTGGTCGCTTTTTGAATAAAACCCTGTACTTCGATGATTGAGGTGAAGGCTCGCTGAGACGGGCTATAATATTGCGCGTATGCCTCAAACCTACGAACTTCGCGGTTGCCTCTATGCCATCACAGTTTTGTTGGTTTTCCAGTTTGTTGCCTCGGCACTGGCGAGGGCCGGTTTAAGTTTCTCGCTCCTCTTATGCCTATCCTTATTTTTTGCCCTAGCGCTGTGCCATTTTCTATTTAGACGGCGGACTTTTTCGATTACGACGACTCGATACCAGATTTTTGCGTTTGGGATGAGCTTAGTGCTCACCACCGTCGTGTTTTACTACCGTCTCAATTGGCACCTTTTTGATGTTTTATATCCGGCCGGACTTCTCAACATGACTCAACAGGTTGCTTCGGGACGGTTTCCGGTTTCTTTCATGAGCTTTCCTGAGTTTCCGGCGAACTACCATCAGGGTTTCGTTTTCGTTTCCGGGATAGTCTCCTACCTTGGTCTTTTGCCGCCGGAATCGGCGATGCGAGTTACCTACCTATTCTGTTTCGGCCTCTCGGTAATTCTCTTCCAGTTGTTTTGCCTTTCGTGCGGAAGGGGGATGAGAGACACTTCGCGGTTGACCCTGCTGTTCTTGTTTTCCGCGAGCTTTGCTCCGGGCTGGACGTATCGGCACTCATTTAGTCACGATTGGCACAACTACCTTACGGTTTTCGAATACCTTGCTTCCAGCTCCACAGCGCTGGCGGTCCCCCTACTTTTTCTCGTGCTGTTGTTTTTGCGTGATTGGACTTTTACGATGCAGAACGTATTGGCGTTGGCCCTGCTAATTCTGATTTCGAGTACCGTCAGCGCGACCCTTTATTTGTTGCTTTTTTGCGCGACCGGTTTTGTTTCGGCCGAGTACTTTGTGCGCGAGCTTCGCAAAAGCTGCAGTCGAGCGGCGGTTCGGCAATTAGGGGTTCGGGCAGGGATTGTCATCCCGTTGGCTTTAGGCGTGCTCTATCTTCCGCGTTTTGTTCCTAGCGTTTTCCTGCGGGGCGAACCTTACGAGGTTTTACAGCTTTCGTTTCGGTTTCTTCTACCGACTTACCTAAGCTCCATTGGTGAATACTTGCGATTGTGCGGGCCGGTGGTCTGGCCAGGTTTATTGGTCGCGATTTTCAATTTGAGATCGTCAGAAAAAACGGACCTTTTTTTGTCCTGCTTTTTTTTGGTCAGCTTTCTTTTCCCGTTTTTCTTTTGGGCCGAGGGGATTGGTTCTTGGGACAATAACCATAAATTTTGTTTGATGAGCATGATTTCAGCCTGTTTGCTGCTGGTTTCGCCGGTTAGAGCGAAAAGCAACTTTCTTATCAAACGGCATCTGGGTCTGGTCATCGTGTTCTGTTTCGTGGTTACTGCTCCAACCCTGATCAACCTCTTTGTTTTCCGATTGTCCATTAGCGACCAACACGCGCAACTTGGGCAAGGGGAGAAAGATCTCGTCGATTGGTTAAAAAAACAACCGCTCGATATCGTCTTGCTTCCTTATGACGTCGAATTGTATGAGCTTGGCGCCTCGGCCCCGGTCTTCATCCGCAATCATTACTCTCTGGGCTTTCTGCTCTCGAAGAAAATTGAAAGAGAATATGGTGCGAATTTAAAGTGGTGGGAATCAGAGAGTAAATTTAAAGCGCGGGTGCGGGCTTTGGGAAAGCGGGAATACATTATTTGCCCCAACTCTAAATTAGACTCTTTTCTTTCGCGCAATGCCACCGGGTTGGGCCCGCGTCTTGAGTCGATGTCGTTTGATCACTTTACTCTGTTTCGTTAGCCCTAAATTTTTTCTATCTCTTCAAAAAAGTTTTGGGGAAGCGGCTTGTCCGCGGCCCGTACCTTTGTTTCAACCGAGCCGTCGGGATCCGTGGTTTGGCCGCGCTCGAAACGCCACATGTCTTCGGTGGGCGTGCCATCGATCTGCGTAATATCATGAGCTTACGGTGACTAAAGGACTGTCGACAGGTTATCTAGTATTGAACGGTTAAACACCGCCTTTGGAACTAAACCGTGACACGCTCCCAAAACTGAACCACGATCCTTATTCGGAGGCCTTATGGGCAGCATTTTGATAAACAAAACCTCTTCGTTTTTCAAAGTCGTAGATAGCGATGTTTACCGGCATTTACTGCATCTGCCGCTGCTCACCTACTCGCTGTTCTCGGGCAAAAAAAATCCGGTAAAACGCGCCAGAATTGATGGGCACCGCCCGCTGATTTTAATCCACGGTTTTGGCGGAACTCGTGGCGATCTGCTGCCGCTTGAACTCTACTTTCGGGCGCATGGCCGCCGCCGAATTTACCGCATTGATCTGCGCGATAAAACCTCGATGGAAGAGATGAGCAAACGTTTAGCCAGTTATACTCAACGAGTTCTTAAGGTGAATCGCGCCGAGCAGGTCGATTTGGTTGGTTATAGTCTCGGCGGAATTATTTCGCGAATGGCCATTGCCGAGCACGGCCTAAAAGGGCTGGTGCACACTCTGGTCACCATGGGCACTCCGCATCAGGGCACCACGCAAGCCCGTTACGTTGGCAGCATGCTCGGCCGATCGCTTAGGCCCGATAGCGAAACCATGCAACGAGTAAAACAGTACCCTTGGCCCGAAGGCGTGCGCGGCATTTCGTTCTGGAGCAAAAATGATCTCATCGTTGCCCCTCCCGAAGGCGCCGCGGCGGAGGGCACCAAGCAAATCGACATGAGCCCCTTTACTCATTTTAGTTACCTTATTGATCCCCGCAGTTGGGTCGCGGTTAAAAAAGCGCTCGCCGATTAAAAGGGCCACTTCGGCCCCTATAGAAAAATCTTATGAAGGCTATCTGATTTATTCATTGGTCTACGTCGCGATTTTTTGAGACAACCGGCCGATGGGGGACTTCATGAAAATTCTAAAAATCTCATTCGCCACTCTTCTTTGCGCATTCACTATTTCGGCGGGGCAAACGCCGGCCGAAAAAATTCTCGACTGCCATAGCGGTGGTGGCGGTTACGTCACGCAAGACCTTAAGGTGAACCGAGTGGGAAATGAGCTGATTGCTTTTGAACTGCAGCGCTTCTCTCCCGTGCCAGAGATCGTTCCAGACATGGGGTTAAAGATGGATGGCAAATTGGCGAAGCGGGCCAAATTCCAATTCGCGGCAACGCTTTGTTTGACCAAGGCCACCGCCACCGCGCACGTCACTTTGGTGGCGTGCAGTACCGGTATTTCGAAGGTGTCGGCCGAGCTCACTCTGCTCGACGGCAGCTCCACCACCATCACTCTGCCCGACAATTTTGGAATTGAAGTCGAGCAGGTGGACACGCAGTCGGTTTTTCAATCGCGCACTGGTTCTCAGCTTAATGTGGCGCTCAGGGGCGAACCCGCCACCGGACTTGGCTTTCGCTTGCGCGAATGCAGGTAGTTTGGCGCCTTCGGCATAAATCCACGTTCTGATTGGCACAAAGCGTGCGTCGGCCTATCTCTCGCTTGCCCTAATTATTGGCTGGCCGCGTTATTTACCACTATAAATTGGACTTCCGTTTTAGCTTTATTCAAGGGGGTTCGTTCATGTTGAAGCAGGTTACTTCTTTGGCCATCATGGTTACCGCCGTGATGACCCTTTCTTCGTCAGTCTATTCTCAAGAAAAAGTTCAGCCCACGGCCGATGCCGTAGCCAAAAGTGTGGCTGCTTCTTTAACTCCGGCGGAGCGCGAGGCCGCCAAGCTTTTGCTTTACTCGGTGGTGCTGTCATCAAGCTTGGGCGAGATGGTGGAAATACCGCGCGATATCCAAGAACGTTACAACTCCGCCGCAAAAACCATTGGCTTCTCGCTTCCGGGGGGCGCGGTGGCGGTGGGAACTTTATGGACCTTTCAAAGTTCGCTCAAAGAGTTTCGCAGCGTGATGGAGTGGGTAAATAAGCTGTTGGCATACGCCGCCCAGTCCTTTCAAGAAGTCGGGCGTTTGGCTGCGGAGGGGTCGCGAGCCATCGGTCTTGAGTACCTAATTAAACAGTCGGTTGAATCCTCTGCAAAAGTTTACGACAATTTGCTCATGCCCATACTTCGGATCTCTTCCAATCGCGGTATAGGCTATTCACTAGCGACCCTGGGGGGAGTAGGTTCGCTGGCCGGCTCATCGTACCTCATCTTTAACGGATCGGCCGACGCCATGAAATACGAGTCAGCCCGCAACCTGTTTGGCTACAATGCTCAGTTAAGCAAACAGATCGATGAAAAAGTGGAAGAGCTATCTTACGTCTTTTCGCTGAAGCCGGTTGAAGTGGTGGCGGTAAAAGATGCCCTGCAGGCTGCCATCGTCGAAAGTGCCGTAGCTAATAAATTTCGTAAAGACGCCGTGTACAACGTTGATCTGGTTGAAGTGCTCGCCAAAAAGCAGATCTTAAGCAAAGAACAAGTGGCGGCCGCCGACTTGCTCCGCCAAATCGTTGCGGCGAGTACCGCGGTAAAGGTGGATGAAGGCGAACAAGCCCGATTGGGCCGGGCGGTCACCGTAATTCTCGCCACTCAAGCTCTGCTTGAGGCCATGATCGAATCGGAAAAATTGGCGGTAAAAAGCGAAAAAGAGGCCCGTCAGATGCTCGGCAATTCCAAGCGCGTGGTGAAACGGATTCACGAAAACCTAGTTCAATACTAGTCGTTACTCGAATTTATCGGCCATTTGGCCGTCAGGATTAGGTGGGCTCTCTACGTCGACATATAGGCGTTTTCTTTGCGCTGTGGTTGCTAGGGTCTTCCTCATTTCTGACGGCGGCTGATTTACCATCCGGTGAGCTAGCCAAAGTTGCGGCGGGGGGCAGCTGCGGACAAGAGCTCAATGAATTAGCGACGTCGGCAAAATACTTTCCGCGCACTCGCCGCGTGTTTGGAATTGGCTGGCAAAGTTTACAATCCATTCACGGCTTTCTTCAAGCGCAGCCTCGATTATGGAATCACGTTAGCCAAGAGCCAAACTGGGGCAAAAAACCGCTGCGTCTGTACCAAGATTGGTTTCATCCGGTAATTAGGTTCTTGTCCCCGCTGTGGTTACCCCGCGCCAACACTCCCACTTTTTCCATATTTAAAAAATTGTGGCGCAATCGTGATTACACCCCCACCGACGAAGAGTGGGCCATTCTTGATCGCTATAGTGCGCGAAAAAACTTCGAAACAAAAAAGGCGTTTATGGCGCGCCATCCCTATTGGACGGCCATTCGAAAAGGCTTTGGCCGCACTTTAGAAACCGCGCGTATCGCCACCCTTATTCTCGCGTTAAATCTAATGCATCAGCAAATAGAGGGGGGCACGCCCAACGTCGATCAGTACTTAAGCCAGCCGCAATACGCCTTAGCCCCCAATCAAGTTAGAATTCTAAACGACCTGGTTCCGTTTCCCCACGCGGCGATTCAGATTGGCGATCGAGTTTATAGCTACGGGCAAACGCATTTAAGCCGAAGCACAGTGAACGAGTACCTGCGCAATCGGCAGATTCGAAAACTGGTCGAAGCCGAAAGAATCCGTCGGGGCGAGCCAGAGCCGATTGATGACCATGAAATTCCACGCGGCAGCTCCGCCACCGTAAGGCAATTTGGCGGTGCGCTTGGCGAGGCGATAATAAAAACGCTGGGTCTAGACAAGCTGCCGCAGTCTCTGCAAGCGGTGACTTTGAATCTAACCGAAGCCGAAGTAAAAAAGCTACAGCGCTACTTTGAGATGCAAGTTGGTAAACAGTATCCCAACGCCACGATGGTAAACGACTGCGCCACCATGGGGGTACGTGCGCTGCAAGAAAATACGTCGCTCCAAATTTCCGGACCTGGCGATTTTATAGCCTATCGAGCCATCGATGCATCGCCCTCGCAGCTCTCTCTCTACTTCGCGGCCCGTAAGAGTCTGGGCGCTAAGTGGGTGGGCCCGATCTATCAGATTACGGTTGAAGAAGAGAGCCACCCCCATCTGTTGCGCAATTCCTATATCAATGTGCTTGAGTCTAAAGTGTTCATCGACCTCGTGGTGTTTAACCAAGTCAACCGGCTGTACATCGATGCCGTCTACGATTCTGAGTCACTGCAGTTCCATGACGCCGTCACCAAACAGGTTCTCGCTGATTTTAGGGCTGAGTACGTGGCCAACGTGAATGCCGACAAACAAATTCGATTGTGGGAAACGCTCAAGATTCCCCTGCTCCACGAGCGGAGCGTAAGCGGGCAAGACGTAGAGGCGAGCATTCGTACGCTAAGCGCTTCAATGAACCACTACTTCGATGAAAAGATTGCCGAGGCCGATGCTTTTCTAGAGTTAACCACGCTAGAGCGGCTCGATATTCTGAAGTACGAGGTCATTAAACGTGAACTTGAGTTAAAACGCCTCGAGCTGACGTTGAAGCTCGCTCAAATTCAAAAACTGCCGATGGGGTAAACCTTCCCCATTCTGCCGCCGGCGGCAGCGGCCAAAGCAAAATAAAATAGGCAGATCGCGTGGGCCTGTGATTTCTGTTATAGTCGTCTGCTAGCGGAGTTATCGCCCAGCTTGTCCTTTTTCATAGGTCGTCAAAAAGATGATTCAAGTCATAAAAAAATGGTGGAACGCTCTTGGTACCGATCGGCGCTGGTCGCTACGTTTCGTGGGAAAAGAGACTCTGATTTACCGTGAGGGTGACCACGAGCTGGACTTTATTCACACCACGAGCCAAAATTTTTGGGACTTTGAACTGGTAGCCTGGCGCTGGAACTCTCACAAAAGTGAAGTGATTGCCGATGAACAGCGCACGTTGATCACCGAGCGGGTCAAAACATGGCTGGCTAAAAATGGCAAAGGGCGCACCCTGCAATTTAACTGGCCGGTTTGAAACCAGCTTCGGTTAACAGCTGCTCAGCGGAGATGGCCGCCCACTCCTTGCTTAATATTTTCATCCTATTTTGTAGGTGAGCCACGGCCGCCGTTCGGCGAGTTGGGTCATCACTTTCTACGCCGTCCGCCAACTCACGCCACGCTGCCGATTGGTGCAGGTGTTCGCGTAAGGTAAGCGTTAATATATCCGCCCAGGTGGGTTGGCCGAACGTAAAGTTGAGGGACAGAGAGTCTTCTTCGGCCAGCGTCTCATGCCAGTACCCGCGCGGTACGAACAAAACCGAACCTGGCTTCATTACGCACTCAATATAGTTTTCGGGT
>JAYSWN010000175.1:0-7795 GCA_043718025.1 Pseudomonadota bacterium | reverse complement strand
TTGGGGGGGGAGTTTTCTTACTTAGCGGCGTCACCCTCGAGGTTTGGCGCACGGCCAGAAGAGCCCGGGCTTGAAATTGGCCAATGCTCGGCGGTAGGTTGGCCACATGTTCAAAATAGTGATTCTCGCTTGCTTCGCCTCGACCCCGTTGCTCTTCGGCCAGAGCAAAATTGAGTTTTGGGACACCACGCGCAAGGGCGCCAACTTTTTTAATGAAGCGGAGACCCGGGAGCGATTTCAGGCGGCAAAGAAAATCGGCGTAGCCGTAGTGCGATTGGTTTTTAATAAGTGGAAAAGCAATGCGCCCAACGCACGAGTGGGCGATTTTCTTATCGGTGGCAAAGACAGCGACTTTAAGGCTCTCAACGCCGCCGATCTGGCGCAGTTGAAAGCGATTCTCGATTGGGCCCACGAAGCCGGCATTAAAGTGGTGGTGACCAACCTCAGCCTCCCCGGTCTGCGGTGGGTACAGCATAATGACGGCAAATCTGATTTCCGTTTGTGGGAAGATTTTAAGTACCACGCGCAGACCGAGCTTTTTTGGCGGGCATTGGCGACGGCGCTTAAAGAACATCCGGCGGTGGTGGGTTACAACATTCTCAATGAGCCGCATCCAGAGAAGGTACGTCCGCAATTCGAAGACTGGTACACCGGTGACTACCCAAAGTGGTACGAATCGGTTCGCAACACTCCGCGCGACCTTAATCTGTTTCACGATCGCATTGCGAAAGTGATTCGGTCGGTGGACGCCGTTACCCCGATCGTAATTGATTCAGGCTTCTACTCTCTACCTGCCGCCTTTTCGATTTTACGGCCGCTTTCGGTCGAAAACGTTCTCTACTCTTTTCATATGTACGAGCCTTACTCATTCACTTCGTACCAGAATTTGGGCAAGTTCAGTTACCCGGCCAAAGCTCCGATTGGGGAGAGTGAAGTGCCGCCAGTGATCGATTGGAATAGAAAAGAGTTGGCCCAACTGCTTGAGCCCGTGGTTACCTGGCAAAAGAAGCATCAAGTTTCTTCGCACCGAATTTTTTCTTCGGAGTTTGGCGTCTTTCGCGCCAATCAAGGGGCAGAAAAGTACCTGGCCGACGTCGTTTCACTTTTAGACGACCAGCGCTGGCACTGGGCTTTTTATTCCTTTCAAGAGGACTCTTGGGCGGGAATGGATTATCAGCTGGGCCCTAAAAAGCATGAGCCCGGTCAGTTGTACCCGCTTGAAAAGCGGAAAGAGCATTACTTTCAAAATTCGTTGTTCGACGTGATTCTAAAATCATTAATGCGATGACAAGGGGGTTATGCCGTTTCGGAAATTTGGGCAGAAATTTTTGAGAAGACGCGATCGCCAATGATCAAGTGATCGATGCCGGTATTGGCGTAGCAGCGAATGGCATCTTCGGCGCTACAAACGATCGGCTCTTGATCATTGAACGAGGTGTTAATTAGCATCGGCACGCCGGTTCGTTTGCGAAACGCCTCGAGCAGGTCCCAGTAAAAGGGCTGGCTTTCGTAGACCACCGATTGGATTCGGCATGAGTTGTCGGCATGAACCACGCCGGCAATCTTGTGCCGGGCCGCTTCATGTACTTCGAATACCCCTTCCATGTAGGGGCAAAAAAAGGTGTCTTTAAACCACTCGGCCTGCCGCTCGTACTGCACCGAAGCCGCGAAGGGGCGAAAGGTCTCGCGGTGTTTCACCAGACCATTTAACCGGTCTTTCATCTCCGCCGCACGGGGATCGGCCAAAATACTGCGGTTGCCCAAAGCCCGTGGCCCAAATTCCATTCGGTCGCGGCACACGCCAACAATCTTTTGTGACGCCAATTCATCGGCGATCCACGACAGTTTGGTAGTTTCGTCGAAGAAGTTCATTTCGGTAAACCCTTTGATTCGCTCTTCGCCAATTTTTTTGGCGGCAGGGACGGGACCGAGCAAAGCCCAGTTGGGTGCGCTGGTGGTGACCACTCTTCGGGCTACGGCCATCGCCGCCCCCACCGAAATGCCCGCGTCGTGGGCAGCGGGTGCGACGTGCACTTCGGTAAAAGGAGTCTGCTGCAGTATCTTACCGACCCACACGCTGTTGTGGGCGCAGCCGCCGGCAATTGCCACGGTATCAAGTTTGGTTATCTCGTGAAGGTGGTTTAAAAAACGCGAAGCCACTTCTTCAAAGCGCACCTGTGCGGATTTGGCCAAGTCATGGTGGATATCGAGCAGCGGCTCCGAAGGCTTGCGCGGCGGCACCCCCAAAATTTGGGTGAGCAAATTAGTTTGGTAAAAGGGCTTGGTTTTGGGGCGCCCCTCTTCCATCCAGAACTCAATTGGATTTTGCAGAATGGGGAAAACTTCGCGATTTAACTCAAACCCGAACGGGTATCTATCGCGAATCAGCGAGGCCATTTGCGAAACATATTTAGGTTTTCCAAAACTAGAAAGACCCATCACCTTGTATTCATCTCCGTAGTGAGGAAAACCAAGAAATTGGGTGAGGGCAGAATAAAAAAAGCCGACTGAATCGGGAAACTTGATGCGCTCCAGAATTTTTATCGAGTCGAGCTCGGCTACGCCCAACGAAGCCGAAACAAAATCGCCCATGCCATCGATAGAAGCTAGGGCCACCTCTTTTTTTCGGCTTAGATAGCGGGCGGAGTAAAGATGGGCGAGGTGGTGCTCAACGCGTTCGACTTTAGCGTTCTTTAAGCCAATTCGTTGCAGCAGAACGTCGAGCGGTGAATCTAAGGCGGTGCCGGGGTTTACTCGCTTGCGCTGAGTGATCCACTGCGGGTGCCACAAAATCAAATTGAGTTTAGAAAGTAAGTTGGCGGTGCGTTGTCGGGGAATGGCCACGATATCTACGTCAGCGGCTTCCGCCCGCGCGGCTTTCAAACAAAACTCAATGGCCGCCACCGGATAAAGGCCATAGTGCTTAACGCGGCGAAAGCGTTCTTCTTCGGCGGCCGCCACCAGATCGCCATCTTTGATTATGGCGGCGGAAGAGTCACCGTGTCCGTAACTGATGCCTAAAATGAGTGAGCGATTTGCCAAGGCTGTTTCATTATAACGGCGTTGGGCCAAAGGTTTATGGTTTTTCGCAAAGTGCGCCGGACTCGTTGCCGCGGGCAGTCAAAAAAAGTGACTGCGGAACGGCACCGTTCTTTAGTAGAATAAGAATAGTCTATTCGTAGCGTCTTACATTATTCCAATCAAAAATTAGTGCTCCCAGTCTAAAACCGAACTCCCCTGCGCGGAGTCTCGTAACGAACTGCTAATACCCATGACCTTTCCCCCACTCATTGTCTTTCTGTTCACGGTTGCGCTTTATGGTTTTGCGGCCGCAGTGGTAGTGCTGCCGCTTATCAGTTTGAACATTCGCTACGCTACGCGCTTGGGGTTGGTCGATTGGCCCAAGACGCGCGGGATTAACGAACGCCACGTGCCCATCATTGGTTACAGTTTGGTTTTGGTGTCGATGGCGGCCATCGGCTGGGAGTGTTTGCAGGGCCGCATGCATTCGGCGCTTTTTTGGACGGGGCTGGTGATTGCGCTAATGGGTTACTTTGATGACCTTCACGCTTTTAGTGCGATGCCCAAGCTCGCGTGCCAAATCGGGGCCTCGCTTTTTGTGATCCATTCCATGCCCGAAATCGGCGACGCGTTAAGCAGCTACGGCCCATGGGCCACGGCCGTCGGCGTGCTATTTTTGGTCGGCATGATGAATGCGGTGAATTTTATCGATGGCATCGATGGTTTGGCGGGCATCGTGTTGATTGCCGGCACGGTGGGTTTTTTGTTTTTGGCCTACCCCTTCTCCAGCATGTCGTCTTTCATTTGGATTGCGGCGCTCAAACTCGGAGCGTTGGTGCCTTTTCTTTACCTAAATGTGGTGAAGCGCTCGGGCTTTTTAGGAAATGTGGGCAGCTATTTCTTTAGTTTTCTGATTGGCGTGTTTCACCTCGCCTTGCCGTTAGAGTCGCGCTACCTGATTCCCAAACTTTCGATTTCGGTACTCTGCTTTTTAATTCCGGTGGCCGACTCGATTACGGTGATCACCTTGCGTCTGATCACCCGCCGATCGCCTTTTCAGCCCGATAAGGGGCACCTGCACCACCGTTTGGTACGCACCGGGCTAAACCTTCGCCACATTCTGGCGATTTTCGCCTCATTGGCTTTTTCGGGGCTCGCCTTGGCGTGGATCATGTCGAAAGAGCCTTCGGTGCGGGGTACGTGGGTACCCTTTTTAGTTGGCGTTTGTGAAGTGATAACCACCGCCCTTTTAGTGCTGCTCGTGGAAAAGGCGGCGCGCCGTCGGGTGCAAGATTACCTAAGCGCGTTAGGCGCAGGCGAGCGTGTGCACTTCACCAGCTACCGGCTAAAGCACAAATCGAGCACCAAGTTTTCGTGGACCGAGCTGAAGCGAATTGAGGCCCTGCTCAACACCGAAATCAGAATCAACGACCTTTGCTACCTCGATGCCCCCAACCTGGTTTTTTTGGTTACCCGCGGCGAGATCGACTCCTTTAATCGAATGAATGAGCGAGTTCAGGCCATATTCGAGCGCGAAGGAATCAAGCTGGTCGAGCCGGCGGAAGTCGGCGAGTACAAGCAAATGCTTCAAAAAAAGGGCGGGCTGCGCAAAGCCGGCTAATCTCCTGCCCCACCGCCTCAAAAGAGGTTTTCGCTCTCCTCCACTTGAGATAGCTTGTCGGCCATGGCAATGCCCGCCCCGCAGCCCCGTTTTCGCGCCTTAAAGCGCCTACTCGCCGAGCTTAAGCACCGCAAAGTGGTGATCGGCGTGGTTTTACTGCTTGGGCTGATGATTTCGGCGGTTCAGCCGCTGGTGCTGCATATGACCGAACGGGTGATTGACGAGCTGCGCCGTGGTCAGATGAGCGCGTACCTAAAGAAATCTCCCCTGCTCATTATCCTAATTTTTATCGTGAGCGGTTTTGCCAAATATTATTACAACTCGCTTCGTCGGGTGTTGGGCGAAGAGGTGTTGGTAAGCCTGCGCAGTCGTCTTTTTCAGAAATACCTCAGTTCTCCCATTCCTCATCTCGACAGTCAGCGGTCGGGCGGCATCATGGGCAGTTTTCAAAATGACCTGACGCTTATCTCCCACGGCCTTGAAACCATGACCCTGGCGCTCAAAGAGCCCTTTACCTTTGTCGGTTTGATGGCCACCGCCTTTTATTGCGACGTTTGGCTGACTTTGGCCACGTTGGTCACCATTCCGTTAATTGTGGTCCTGTTTTCGGCTTCGGGTGCCGCCATGAAACGGTATACGGCCTCGGGGTTGATTCAGTTTTCTGATCTGCTGACGGTGGTGAGCGACGCCCTTACCGGTTCGCGCGTGGTGAAAGCGTTTCAGATGGAGGACCGGCTACGGGCAAAATTTGAAGCGGTGCAGGCCCGCTACTTCCACAACATGAAGCGATCAATTCAAGTGCAAGAGATTGCCACTCCGGCCGTGGAATTTGTTGGCTCGCTGATCATTGCGGGCGTGATTCTTTATGGCTCTTACCGAGTCGAAACGGGCGGTATGACCGCCGGTAAACTGGTGGCGTTTATGATTGCCATTGGACTGGCGCAAATGCCGATTAAGACGCTGAATAACTCGTGGCTGCGTCTTAAGGGTGCCGAAGCGGCGGCCGAGCGGGTCTATAGCCTGTTAGATGGCCCCGAAGAGTTGTCGCCCGCGCGGCCTAAAAAACATTCGTTCGCCGATCGCATTGTATTTGAAAACGTAGGCATTGTTCTGGGCGATCGCCATGCCGTTCGCGGCGTTTCTTTCGAACTGCCTTACGGCAAACGCATCGGCTTAGTGGGAGAAAGCGGCAGCGGAAAAACCACCCTGCTCAACTCACTTTTGCGCTTCAATGACGTGACTTCAGGCCGGGTATTGGTGGATGGGGTGGACCTAAGAGAGATGTCGTTGGTGGACGTGCGCGGGCTTACCGCTTACGTCACCCAGGAGACCTTTCTCTTTCATGACACCATCTATGAAAATATACGGTTTGGGCGCCCTGATGCCACGGCTCGTGATATTGAGCGGGCTGCCGAGCTAGCGCATTGCACTGACTTTATTTCCCGCTGTAAATTGGGGTTTCATACCGAAGTGGGTGAGCGGGGGGTGCGCCTTAGCGGCGGTGAGCGTCAGCGCATTGCCATTGCCCGGGCCTTTTTGAAATCGGCTCCGTTATTGTTGCTAGATGAAGCCACTTCGAATCTCGATAGCCACTCCGAAGGGGTGGTGCAAGAGGCATTAGAAGCTTTGATGGAAGGCCGAACGTCGTTAATCGTGGCGCATCGGCTATCTACCATTGCCCGGGCTGACGAAATTCTGGTGCTTTCGCAGGGCAAGTTGGTCGAGCAGGGCAAGCATCAAGCGTTGGTGCAGGCTCAGGGCAGTTATTTTGGATTGATTCAAAAGCAACGGGATACCGAAAGTTTAACCCTTTGAGGTGGGCTTTTCGGCGGCAGATTTGTCGGTTGCGCTGGACGCATTGAATTCTAACGGGCGAAGATCGTCTTCCACCATCCGCATTACCGTACCGCTATTTTCGTAGTCTGCAGCCCGCACGCAACCGTACATCTTTTTCACCAGCATTTCGTGGGCCTCTTGGGTGAGGTCTTCTAATACATTGGCGCGGCGGTCGAAGGGCACGTGTGCCGGAGTAGAGTCTAGGTACACGATGTACTGTTCGGCCAACTGTTTGGTGAAGGCCGCCGAATCTTCGTACGAGCGGGTCAGCAAAGAGTGCTCAAACATTTGAAACAACGGGTCCATCCGTTTACGACTCAAAGTGGGAATCGTTTCAGGCTGGGGTTTGGTATTTCTGCGTTTATTTTGGGTGCTTGGCATTCTATCTATACTTACGGCGCCTGGGACCCGATCCTTTAGGCCCAGTTAGTGAAATGTGTCACACAATTAGCCAGTTTAAGTAGCAGTAATCTTGTGGTTTTCTCCCCAATTGCATAGCGCTCTGCGTTCGCTTTGACGGTAGCCATTGGCAGGTAGCCCCGAAAGCCCACCCCAGCAAGGCTAGATTGCACCTTGCCCCATCGCCAGGCTTGGCCGACCCCTTGCAAATTCATCTGGTAATTGAACTCAGCAGCCTGATTATGACAACTAAGAGCGTACACAAATTGAACACAGCCCAAGCCTCTTCAAAGGCCCTGCTGCTTGCGCTGCTCGTTATCGTCAGTCTGTTATTGGTCAATTGCGGCAAGAAATGCCAAACCAACACCAATTCGGTGAAATCGCTCTCAGAGGCGGGCGTGCGCTGGCGCATGATCGACACCAACGATAAGAGCGCCGAGCTTCGTAAGCTAAATAACTACAATTTTACGGTCTGGTCGTTTGATAATGCGTTTCGCGGCCAGGTCATCGCGGTCAGAAACAATGAAGAGTTCTCACAAAACCCGCTCTGTACGCTGACCTATTTGCCGGAGCGGGATCAAAAGCGCATGGCGGTTGAGTTTAAGAGCACCTCGACGCAAGCGGCCGACCCAGGGGGCGCGGGCACAACCAGTGGCTGCCCGGTTTCGGGCAGAGGCACCTTTGACTATTCGATCGGAAAAAACCTACGCGTTACCAACGTGAAAACGGGCGTCTACTACAATTTTGTTCAATACCTCGGCATCGTTGAGCCCGATAAGGCCTGCACTTTTTAATTGCGGGTTGCCCCCTTTTTCGTTATCCCCACACTAACTTTGATAACGCGGCAATCATCGCCGCAAATAAGGGTGAAGTTATGGGCGACTTAAAGGGCCGATTTAATCTTAACGAGTGGAAAAA
>JAYSWN010000174.1:0-7807 GCA_043718025.1 Pseudomonadota bacterium | reverse complement strand
CGCGAAGTGCGGCCGCCGGAGGTTTTACCACCTTGGCTTGCATGGCCAACACCAACCCGGTCAACGACAACGGTTACGTCACGAGCTACCTTAAGCAGAAAATTGCGAGCGAGGCGGTCGTCAACGTTCACATGGTGGGCGCGATATCAAAGGGGCTACTGGGCGAAGACCTGGCGGAAATTGGATCGATGGTTGAGGCGGGCATCATTGCCATTTCTGACGACGGAAAAACCGTGATGAATGCCTACGTCATGCGTAAGGCGATGGACTACTCACGGATGTTCAATTTACCAGTAATCATTCACGCCGAAGACTCGTGCCTTAAAGGCCGTGGGGTGATGAACGAAGGTTTTAATTCGGCACGGTTTGGTTTGCGCGGAATTCCAAAGGCGTCGGAAGAGATTATTGTGGCGCGCGACCTATTGCTGGCGGAACTTACCGGGGCTCGTTTGCACGTGGCTCACGTAAGCACCAAAGGCAGCGTAGATTTAATTCGTGCCGCTAAGCGTCGGGGCGTGAAAGTGACCGCGGAGGCCACTCCCCATCACCTGACTTTGACGGACGATGCCGTGGGAAATTATGATACGTCGACCAAGGTGGCGCCGCCGCTCAGGGAGTCTGAAGATGTTTCTGCGCTGCGCGAAGGCTTGAGGGACGGCACCATCGATGTGCTGGCCAGCGATCATGCCCCGCATTCGATTGCCGACAAAGAGGTTGAGTACGACCAGGCTGAATTTGGAATGGTGGGCTTTGAAACCGCCTTTCCGCTTTATTTAAGCGTAGTGAACGATGGCCACATGACACTGGAGACTATGATTTCCGCCATGACTTCAAAACCAGCGAAGCTTTTGGCCATTGCGCGCGGCACTTTACAGCGTAATGCCGTAGCCGACGTTACGATTTGCGATCTTAACGCCGCCATCAAGGTGGATAAAACTAAATTGTATTCCAAAAGTCAGAACACCCCCTTTCACGGATGGGAGCTTAAGGGGCGCGTCAAAAATACGATTGTAAGCGGTCGTCAGGTGTTTCCCTTTGCCGAAGGGGACGAACGATGATCGGGTGGAAAGCCGCGCTCTATCTTGAAAACGGTCACCTCTTTTTGGGGAATGGCTTTGGCGCTAAGACCACTCGCGGTGGCGAAGCCATTTTTAACACTGGCCTGTCGGGTTATCAGGAGGTGTTTACCGATCCTTCTTACCGTCGACAGGTCGTAGTAATGACGGTGGCCCATATTGGCAACACCGGCATTAACCCCGAAGATATGGAGTCCGACCGAGTTTATTTGGAGGCGGTGGTGGCACGAAGCTACACCGAAGTTCCTTCCAACTGGCGCGCCACCATGACGCTTGATGCTTACCTAGAAAAAGGAAACGTTCCCGGCATCAGCAACGTCGACACTCGGGCCCTAACGCAAATTTTGCGCGACGAAGGGGCTCAGCGCGCCGTGCTTTTCCCCACCGAGCTTTCCGACAAGGTCGCGGTTGAAAAAGAGGCTAAAGAAAAAATTAAAACGGTACCCGGGATGGCCGGGCTCGAATTGGTTAGCGACGTCAGCTGCAAAAAACCCTACTGGTTTAACGACGGCGCCACGGCTAAAAATGGAACCATTGTGGCTTACGACTTCGGGGTGAAGGCTAACATCCTCCGCCATTTTGCCGGCCACGGATTTCAAGTACGGGTAGTGCCCTACAACACGACCGCCGCGGAAGTGCGCAAAGAAAACCCCAAAGCCATTGTGCTCTCCAACGGTCCAGGCGACCCCGGAGAGGTGAAAAACACCGTGGCAGAAATTCAAAAAGTGATCGGCGAAATTCCGATCTTTGCGGTGTGCATGGGCCATCAATTGTTGGCCCGGGCATTAGGGGCTTCGACCTACAAACTAAAGTTCGGCCACCATGGCTGCAATCACCCGGTGCAAGATTTACGTACCAAAAAAGTTTTGATCACGTCACAGAACCACGGCTTTTCCGTGAGGGGCGAAGAACTGAAGGGCGACGGCCTAGAGGTGACTCACCTCAGTCTCAACGACAATACCGTCGAAGGGTTTGCCTCTCCTAAATTGAAATTGGCCAGCGTGCAGTTTCATCCCGAGGCCGCCCCTGGCCCTCGCGAGGCCCAACATTTATTTGACGATTTCATCCGAGGTCATATTCGATGAGTAGCGCAAAGGTAGTCGAACCCAACACGACAACGCCGGCAGGAGTGCTTCACCCTGACTTTGAATTCTTGGTGCAAAAGATCATTGCATCGGTGGCCAAAGACAATTTGGAAGACATGCGCCGCGATTTTCATACGCGCCTACGCATCATGCTGAGCCAGCCTGACGATACTGAGCTTATCGAAGATCTGTGGGACTTTTTTTACGACTGGTGCGTGTTTGAGCAAAAGGTGCCCGACACGATTGAAAACTTGTCGACCGAAGACCAATCCCTTTGGCAAAATGTACGCGAAGGCAATCAGCGCGGGCTGTACACAATTACTAAAGCCAACGACGCCGGCTTGAAACTGAAAGAACTTTACACGGGCAAGTCTTTCTTCGTCGGTAAAAATGTGCCAAATGATTTCGTGGGAATTGAGCGCGGCGATATTATCGAAGCCCGCCTTTTAAATTCGCCCGACCTGGGCAAAAAGAAAGACACCAAGTTCACTTTCGTGCGCCGTCCTTCCTTTCACCCCACCGAGGTGCACGCCTACATCAAGACCAAAGTGAAACAGTTTAAAAAATCGCAAGATTTTTCTACTTACCAGGCCTGGTTGTGGTTGCTGGTGGGCATGTATTTGAAACACCGCATCTACCACCAGATGCCGATTGATAAGATTTACGACGACAACAGCAGGATTTAAATGCCTAAGCGCTCCGATATAAAAAAAATACTCATCATTGGCTCTGGACCGATCGTTATTGGGCAGGGGTGCGAGTTCGACTACTCGGGCACCCAAGCATGCAAAGCCCTGCGCGAAGAAGGTTACGAAGTGGTGCTGGTCAACAGTAACCCCGCCACGATCATGACCGACCCCGAGATGGCGCACCGTACTTACGTCGAGCCTCTGCTCGTCGAGTACGTGGAAGACATCATTCGAAAAGAACGACCGCAGGCCATTCTGCCGACGGTGGGCGGACAGACCGCATTGAACCTGGCCAAGGCGTTGGCCGAAGCCGGAGTACTGGCAAAGTACAACGTCGAGCTTATCGGGGCAAAAGCCCGTGCGATTGAATTGGCAGAAAACCGCGAGTTATTTAAGGGCGTTCTGAAACGCTGCGGGGTTGACGCCCCGAGAAGCGGCATAGCGCATACGTTGGTTGAGGCCCAAAAGGTGATCGAGGAGATTGGCTTTCCGTGCATTCTTCGTCCGTCCTTCACCTTGGGGGGCACGGGCGCCGGAATGGTTTTCAACCGAGAAGACTTTCCCGCCGAAGTGGCTAAGGGGCTCGAGGCCAGCCCGGTGAGCGAAATCTTGATCGAAGAGTCAGTGCTGGGATGGAAAGAATTCGAATTAGAAGTGGTACGCGACCTCAACGACAATGTGATCATCGTTTGCTCGATCGAAAACATTGATCCGATGGGCGTGCATACGGGCGATAGCGTTACCGTGGCACCGCAACAGACGTTGACCGATGTGGAATACCAAAAAATGCGCGACGCCGCGATTCGTATTATCCGTGAGGTGGGCGTAGAAACCGGCGGTTCGAATGTTCAATTCGCCGTTGACCCCATAACCGGGCGACAGGTCGCCATTGAAATGAATCCACGCGTCTCGCGCAGTTCGGCTTTAGCGTCAAAGGCCACCGGTTTTCCCATTGCGAAAATCGCAACTAAACTTGCCATAGGCTACACCCTCGACGAGTTGCCGAACGACATCACCAAAAAAACGATGGCGTGCTTCGAACCTAGTATCGACTACGTGGTAACCAAGATTCCGCGCTTTGCCTTTGAAAAATTTCCTAAGTCGGATTCCTCGCTTACGCCCATGATGAAATCGGTGGGCGAAGTGATGGCAATCGGCCGTACCTTTGGCGAGTCGCTGCAAAAAGCGTTGCGCTCACTCGAGATTAAGCTTTGGGGTTTAGGGCCGTTGCATGAACGGCGTCGGCTGCGCACTGATGTGCGCTGGATCGATGGCATTAGAAACTACGTAAAGCAATCCAAAGCCGACCGTTTATTATGGGTGGCCCAAGGCTTTAGAGAAGGCATCTCCGTAGAGGAGATGAATCAGCTCACCACCATTGATCCCTGGTTCTTGAATGAAATTGCCAACATTGTAAAAGTAGAAAAAGAATTTGCGGCCTTCTGGAACAAACCGGAAAAAGCCGCGGCCGGGCAGTGGCAAGAGTGGAAGAGCAAGGGGTTTTCTGACGCGGCAATTGGCCACTTCATGGGCGTCGCCGAAGATAAAGTGAGGGCGGCCCGCATCGCCGTTGGCGTAACTCCCGTCTACAAAATAGTAGACACCTGCGCCGCGGAGTTTCAATCAGACACGCCGTATTGCTACTCCACTTACGAATCTTGCCACGACAAGGTGAAGACTTCGTCGAAAGAAAAGATTGTCGTGCTGGGCGGTGGCCCCAACCGTATCGGCCAAGGCATCGAATTTGATTATATGTGCGTGCAAGCCATTCAGGCCATTCGCGAAGAAGGCTACGAGGCCATTCTGGTGAATTGCAATCCTGAAACGGTAAGCACAGACTACGATACCAGCGATCGCTTGTATTTTGAGCCGCTAGTACTCGAAGACATCGTAAACATTCTTGACCACGAAAAACCAAAGGGCGTCGTGGTCCATTTTGGCGGACAGACCCCTTTAAATTTGAGTCGCCAACTTGTTCATCTGAAAACACCCATTCTCGGCACTTCTGCCGAAGGCATTAGCATTGCTGAAGACCGTGAAAAATTTAAAATTCTCTGCCACGATCTAAACTTAAAACAGCCCGAGTGCGTTACCGTTGCCCATCGCGACGAAGCGCAGGCGGCGGCCGAAAAGCTAGGTTTTCCACTTTTAGTTCGGCCTTCGTTTGTACTGGGCGGCGGGGGAATGGAAATCTTGTATCACGCCCGTGATTTCCAACGCTGGATGATGCGCCGGGTGGAGATAAGCACTGAGTCGCCACTGCTCATCGATCGTTTCTTGAAGAATGCGATTGAAGTCGACGTAGATGCCGTATGCGATGGCGATGAGGTCGTCATCGTCGGCATGATGGAACAAATTCAGGAGGCCGGGGTGCATTCCGGCGACTCTGCCTGTGCGATGC
The DNA here is from genome assembly GCA_043718025.1 of Pseudomonadota bacterium. Classification (GTDB taxonomy): domain Bacteria; phylum Bdellovibrionota; class FAC87; order UBA2466; family UBA2466; genus JBGSST01. Next base: position 2,556 of record JAYSWN010000174.1, on the reverse strand, counting down.
CACCGATGACTCTCAGCGAAGAGGTTCAGCTTGAGCTGGCGCGCCAAACCACGAAGATGGCGCTGGCGCTTAAAGTGGTAGGGCTCATTAACATTCAGTTTGCGATTGAAGGAAAAGAGATTCTTATTCTCGAAGTGAACCCCCGCGGATCGCGCACGGTTCCCTTTGCCAGCAAAGCTCGCGGCATCCCCTTCGCAAGAATCGCGATGAAGTGCATACTCGGCCGCAAACTGAAAGAATTTTCAATTCCACCGCTCCCCAAAAATTTGGTTTACGTAAAGGAGGCGGTGTTCCCCTTCCAACGCTTCTCCAATACCGACATTATTCTCGGCCCCGAGATGCGCTCAACCGGCGAAGTGATGGGGGTGGGCAAAACATTTGCTGAGGCCTACGGAAAAGCGACCTTAGGTACCGGCATCCGCCTTCCCTACTCCGGCAACGCTTTCTTAAGCGTCAAAGACTCAGATAAAGGGGCCCTAATCCCCTTAGCTAAACAGCTGGCCGAACTGGGCTTTCGATTGACCGCCACCCGCGGAACTTCGGCTTTTCTGAGCAAAGAGGGCATCGCCAACGCCATGGTCAACAAAGTGAATGAGGGGCGTCCGCACGTAGTAGACTTGATAAAAAACGGGGATATTCAACTAGTTATCAACACTTCAGCCCTCGGCGTGCATGAAGTGGGCGCCGCGTTAGAGTTGCGCCGGGCTACGCTTTTGCGTAATCTGTGCTACTTCACAACAATGTCGGCCGCCAAAGCAGGGGTGGCAGCCATCGGGGAGTTGAAACGGATCCCCATCGAGACGCATTGTTTGCAAGAGAGGTAGTTGGTAATGAGCGTTGTTCCCATGACGGCGAAGGGTAAAGCCAAGCTTGAAGAAGAGCTTAAGCGGCTTAAAACCCACGATCGCCACGAAGTAATTAAAGACATTGCGACGGCTCGCGCCCACGGTGACCTTTCTGAGAATGCGGAATACCACGCCGCCAAAGAGCAACAAGGATTCATCGAGGGGCGCATCAAAGAATTGGAAGACAAACTGGCGCGCGCTCAGGTGGTTGAACTGGGAACCCTCAAAACCGATAAGATAGTGTTTGGCGCGGTGGTGGAGCTTCAAGACTGCGAAACCGAAGAAAAAAAGATTTTCCACATTGTGGGGAGCGACGAAGCCGATATTAAAGAGGGGCGTCTTTCAATCGATTCGCCCGTGGCCCGACAGCTGCTCGGCAAAAAGGCCGGCGATAACGTAACCGTGCGCATTCCCAAGGGCGTCGTGGAGTACGAAGTTCTCAGTATCAAATACGACTAATCATCAAATGATTACCTGGCACCTTTCCGGCCGGAAAGTGGATGGGCACCTTTTGGGGTGGGTTGTTAGATCGGAACGTTGCCGCTACATTACCCCCTGTGAAACCAACGGAAACAGGGCCCGGCCTTTCTAGCTCAATAAAGTACGTCAAGGGCGTGGGGCCCAAGCTCGGTGCGCTGTTCTGCAAAAAGGGAATTACCACCATAGAAGACGCCCTCTTCTTTGCGCCGCGCGAATACCAAGACCGCAGTCGGCTCACTAAAATTCGCGATCTCACGCACGGCCAAGCGGCTACCGTTTATGGCCACGTGGTGAGCTGCCGCCTGCTGCGCTTGCGCGGCGGACGGCGATCTGGATTTGAAGCCGTCGTAAAAGATGAAACGGGCCTGCTCAACCTTTTTTGGTTTAACGCCTATCCCTCTTTGAAAGATGAATTTGCGATCGGCGCGGCGTTTCTCTTATTCGGCCACGTCGAATTTCAAGGGCCGCTACCGCGCATCACTCACCCCGAATACGAAAAGGCCGCCGAGCTCGACGGAAAGCCCGTTCCCTCGATGAGTTTCGGCCGCATTGTTCCGATCTACAGCGAGACCGAAGGGCTCACTCAAAAAGTGATTCGCCGCGTGGTGGGAACCGCCCTAAAAGGTTCGCTGTCGCAACTCGACGACCTCTTACCTGAGAACACCCGCACACGTTTAGGTTTGCCCTCGTTTCGCGAAGGGGTGGTGGATTTGCATTACCCCACAAAAACTCCCCCGCAAGGTGAACTGCCCGAAAAGGCGAGTCGGTTGGTGTTCGAAGAATTTTTTGCTCTCGAACTTGGTCTAACCCTAAAGAAAAAGGGCAAGGCCATGTTTAAGGCGCCAGCGCTCAAAGCCACCGAGGCCATGCTGAATGAGTTTTATAGCGTGCTGCCCTTTAAGCTTACCCACGGACAGCTCGAGGCCATTCGACAAATTGCCCTCGACCTGGCGAGGGCAGAACCCATGACCCGCCTGCTCCAGGGCGACGTAGGTTGCGGAAAAACGATTGTGGCCTTTGCCGCTGCCTTAATCGCCGCAAAAAATGGGTACCAGGCCGCAATCATGGCTCCGACCGAAATTTTGGCCGAGCAGCACATCAAAAACGCCAAGAGTTTTTTGGCGCCACTGGGGGTCACCTTCGCGTTGCTCTCTTCCTCGGCCCAAGAAAAGGCGCGCACCATCGAGCGCGTGGCCGCCGGTAAAATTGAAGTGGTGATTGGCACCCACGC
>JAYSWN010000173.1:0-7849 GCA_043718025.1 Pseudomonadota bacterium | reverse complement strand
AGAGCAATCCCGAATCTGAAAAATGGTTGCGCGAAAAGGTGGCGTTGTCTCTGCAATTGGCGGAGTCGCCCACGGAAAAAAAATGGCTCGGCCGTTTAGAAGGGCTGACCCAGCTCCGTAGTCTTGTTTTCGATAACGATTTTGCCGGTAAACGATTTTTGGACAAGGCCATGGCCGGCACTAAAGTGCAAGAGGCTCACGTTCCAGCTGAGTTTTTAATTCATCCCACCAGCGATGACATCATGGTGTCGGCCACCCGCGTGGCTCGCCTCTACACGCATTTACTTGATACCTGCGAAGCCGAATCGGCACCGTTAAAAAAACTGGCGCAGACGCTATTCAAATCAATTTTTAACGAGAATTATAGTTTGGACGTCGGACGCCGTTTGATTGTGCCGCTCATCGATCATCTACAAAAAGAGGGGGGCATGCCCTACTTGATTTTGACTTGGGTTTCTCATCGCAATTGGGATCGGGCCCGCAGTTTAGCCCGTGACTTGTTAACGCGAGAAGTTGAAATCGTGGATGAGGAATCCCGCTCAACCCTTTACTGGTTGGCCGAGCTGGGCTGGTTTCGGGAAAATGGCGAAGGCGTGCTGGGAAATTTTGAATCTACAATTCGCTACCTCTACCATTTGTGCCTCACCGATCCGGAGAAGGCCGGGTTTCTTGAAATCGACAGCCGCTTTTTTTCCCAATTTCAAAATGTAAATGAATTGGCGCGCGAAGGCATGTTGTTCAAAGATGACCTGATCGAGAAGGTCTTAGGATTGTGGCACAATTATCCCGGTCACTTCGATGAATTGTTTTGCAGTCTCCTTGAAACGATGCTCGGGGTAAAAAACAAAGCGCTGCGCGATGTCGATGCATGGGCAAGTTTCTGGACCCGCGAACAAGAGTACTTCAGCCAAGGTCTATTGCTGACGATCGAAGGAAACCTATCGTTTGCTAACGGGGATTACGTCGAAGCGAATCAATTTTTTGAAAAGGCATTAGAGCTGGATCCGCAGCAACGTTCAGCCCGCCTAAATCACATCTTCTCTCTTTCGTTTTGTGGAGAAAAAATTCGTCACCAGATTGCGGTGGACGCTATTCTTCTTGAGAAAAAGCTGTACCCCATGAACTATTTCGTCGCCGGGGATTCCTTTTTACTAGCGGGCCAGGACTCCCTAGCCGAGCCGTATTATGCCGCTCTCCGGCAAGATCCAAAGGTAGAACCGCGGGTCGATTTTCATCAATCGGTGCTGCTCTTCGATGCGGGAGAATACGAGCGGGCTTTGCCTTTTGCGCGCACGGCTCATAAGCGCAGCCCTGAGGACACTACGATTCGCTACCACTTAAGTGTTTGTTACGACAAAGTTGGCGAAAAAGATCATGCCTTGGATCTCGTGAAGGGCTTGGAACAAGAGCGCAACGTGGAATGGTTACAGTACTACCGTTTTACCTTGGAGCGTGACTCCGGTCGGTTGGACGAGGCCTCGCAAACCTTGCGCCAGATTCCGCGCAATTATTTCGAAGACCCGGAAGAACTTGAAGCGGCCCTTGAGTTTGCAAAAGAGACAAAAGACCTCAGCCTGATGCGGCATTTGCGAAAGCAAAGTGAATAGCCCCCCACGCTAACCCCCTGGATCGCAAGAATCACAGAACAAGATGTGGTTTTGCACTTGCGAGAAGCCCGGCCACTGGGTAAGCCTGAGACTTCTATTTCACGCACGCTCAGGGGAGTTACACATGGGAAGTTTCGCTCACACGCCTAGCAAAGGCTCGAGTTCCAAACCATTAAAGACTAAATACGATGCGATCATCGTCGGTGGCGGCCACAATGGCCTAATCACGGCGGCCTACCTGCAGAAGTCGGGAATGGATGTGCTGGTGCTTGAACGGCGCCATATCGTCGGCGGGGCGTGTGTCACCGAAGAGGCTTTCCCCGGCTATAAAGTTTCAACCACTAGCTATGTTTGTAGTCTGATGCGTCCTGAAATCATCGCTGACCTCGAATTGAAGAAATACGGTTACGAAATATTAGAGCGTAATCCTTCCTCATTTTCGCCGTTTCCCGACGGCCGTTACATGATGTTTTGGAAAGACCAGAAAAAGACCTGCGAAGAGATCGCCAAGTTTTCTAAAAAAGATGCCGAGCGCTACCCAGCCTTTGAGGCCAAGCTCGAAGAGCTTTCGCATTTTGTGAATCCGTTGCTCACCATGGTGCCGCCGGATCCAACCAGCTCCAAGTTTGCCGACATCTGGGGAAGCTTAAAGATGCTGGGCAAAGTAAAAGGCATTGGCACTGACCTGTATGAGCATCTTCGCGTCTTTTCAATGAGTGTAGCCGACTATCTCGACATGTGGTTTGAGTCTGACGCGTTGAAGGCGCGCATGGCTACCGACGGTGTTATTGGCGCATGGGCCGGGCCTTACAGCCCTGGCACTGCCTATGTATTGTTCCATCACGTGATGGGCGAGACCGATGGGAAACCCGGAACTTGGGGGTACTCCCGCGGCGGCATGGGCACCATCACCCAAGCGATTGCGCAGTCCTTTTTAGCGGCGGGCGGAACCATCCTTACCGGTGCTTCGGTAGAAAACATTAAGGTCAGCGGCGGAGTTGCCACCGGAGTGGCGTTGAGCGACGGCCGCGAGTTTTTGGCCACTAAAGTGATCTCAAATGCGGATCCGCATAAGACCTTTTTGGGAATGGTCGCTCCAAGTGATCTGCCGACTGATTTTGTCGACGGAATCAAAGCGATCCGCATGCGAAGTGGCGTAATTAAGATCAATGTTGGTTTGGGTGGGCTACCAAGTTTTACGGCGTTACCAGGAAACCAAGCGGGTCCTCAACATCGCGGTACCATTCACATTGCGCCCGATATGGCGTACATGGAACGCGCTTTTGAAGATGCAAAAAAAGGCATTCCGTCGCAGAATCCGGTGATCGAAATGACCATGCCGAGTGTCGTGGACGACACGGTGGCCCCGGCCGGGAAGCACCTAATGTCGATGTTTATTCAGTACGCACCTTACACGCGCACTGACGGCAAGCAGTGGGACAAGGCCAGCAAAGATGAGTTTGCGGCGAGGGTCTTTTCGATTGTCGATGAGTATGCGCCCGGCTTTAAACAGCTAGTTGAGCACTTCCAGGTTATTAGCCCGGTTGATTTAGAACGCGATTATGGTCTGACCGGCGGAAATATTTTCCACGGCGAGATGTCGCTCGACCAAATGTTCTTTATGCGGCCACTGCCAAAGTGGGCCAGTTTTAGGACTCCAATTCGGAATCTTTATATGTGCGGCTCGGGCTGCCACCCTGGCGGCGGGGTGATGGGTGCGCCGGGATACATTGCGGCGAAGATCGTAAAGAAAGATTCAAGGCGCCTTTGGTTCTAAGTTTTGAAACTAGGGACTTAGCCCAAGTGACGAACTGATTGATCAGGCGGGCGCTTAAAGTAAGCAGCGCCCACAGCGTCAAGGACATTAAGAGTTCGGCGCCAAACACGTATTTCCAATTGTTGGTTGAGGCCGCAACGCCTAGTAGTTTGTGCATGCCTGGCGCGTGGGTCATTTGGGGAAAGAGCAGTACCGGAAAATGCAAGCAGTCTGAATTAAACGGCCAAAAAAAAGGCACGCCCGTGCGCGGGATAGCCGGTGCCACCATGCCGTCGAGAATGAGATGGCTTGCTACCAGCAGTAATGAGGCTAGGCCTCGCTCTCGCGGCGTAAGCGTAGGCACAAATCTGCGTAACGCCCAGATACCGAATATTACCAACAGAGCAAACGACATAAAGTTGTGGCCGTACCACCGGTGAACCACCGTCCATAAATTACTGTCGAAAAGGGTGGGAATTAGATCAAAGTCAGGACAGTTTCCCAAGAGAAGGCACAGCACGAAAAAGCGAATCTTTTCGGCCCGAGGAAGTTTTGACGGCAGTGAGGATGAGGCGGCAAGGGCGCAAGGTAACAAGGAGTGAACCAGAGGACTGGGCATGACTTTCCTTTTTTTTGTTGGCCGCCGGGCAAAGCCGTTGGTGATCTATTTTACCGAGGCCGTGGTGCGGAGCGAGTCGACGAAGGCAGAAAAATTGGTGTTTAAACGGGCATCCAGAGCGCGCCGCAGGCCATTGATGTGATCTTCAATTTCACGGCGCAAGTTTTCCTCGACTGCAGCTTGGGCCTGCCGAAACTCATCGCGCAGCGCGCTTGCCACTTGAACGCCAAATGGACTCTGTAAACTGAGGCGTGCTTGGGCGGGCGGGCCAGAAACTGCAAATTCGATCGGTATCAAATTCTGCGTTGAGAAAACCTGATTGAGCTGAGCTTCAAGCTGTTTGTAGGGTGAGCGTATTTCGTAGGCCAAAGGGCGCAGATTCATTTTTCCGCGTGCCGCCAAGGAATCCCCATTGGCGGTGACGTCGAATTCAAACGAGGCTTGGGCTTTCTGCAACCCGAGATAGAGCTCGGTCGCCTGGTAAAATGCCCAGGCGTTAAGTGGCATCTCTTCTGACCTGAGTGTAAAAATCTCCTTTTCGATTTCCGCCGTATGATCGACCAACAGTGAGGCGACGGTCTTTTTGAATTTACTATTAGGAAAATCAAATTCAACTTCACCTTCGCATGGCTTGGCATAGACGGCGGGTGAGTTTGTGATGCCGCGAAGCGAGCCGTTAACATTACCGTACTGAGTGTGTGGCCGAGCGGTTGAAGAGATGGTGATCTCCTCAATAAGTAGCGAGGGCTGAGTCGATCGCTTTCCAAAGTGAATCAGCTTCCCGTTCGTTCCTTTTTCTTCAACCATCGTGTACTCACGGGGATCCTGCGATCTTCCCATCCGACGGCGCGAAAAATCTAGCCAGTATCCGAGGCGTTCTAACCACTGCAGAATTCTGGGCCCCAGCAGCACTCGGCTCAAATCAGTAGCATTAACCGGATTGAAACCCAGTCGCCCCTTGATCCGGTCAACGTCGGCCTTCACCACGGTGTCGACCGCGCGATAGCGACGGCTTAATACTTCCCAATCGCTCTGGCATTTGGGAGTGGGCCTAATCAGCCCTTCGCTTTGACAAATTTTTTGCAGAGTTTCTGTTGCGGCAAGAAGCTCTTTAAGCTCGCCCTCGCTGGCGAGAGTCCGCTTTTCACGGCGCAAGATTGAGGATAGGTCCAAACCCTTCTGCAGGGCGATTAAGTAACGAAATGGATTTTCTTTTACGTCGTTTCTGGCTTCATTGAAAAATTGCACCGCAACCCGGTCCATAAGGCTGGGAATTGGGGTGTCGTTAACTTCCGAAAGGGAAGTCTCCTCCAGTGCTCTTTTAGCGACGTCGAGTTGCACCCCTTGGATCGCCACTTTACGGAAGATTAATTTTTTGCTGAATAGTGGCCAGAATTCAAAGTTTGCGCGAATGGCATCGATTTCAAATAAATTTTTTGAGGTCTGAACGTGATGGGTAACGTCGATATCGTTAAGCTCTAATTCGCCCTTAGAGAGAGAAAGCCGAACCGAGCCAATTTTTACCGGCGCCCCATTCACCAAGCTGAGGTAGCGGGTGAGGGCGGTTTCCAATAGCCAGGGGCTGGCCGCATAAAATCCCGCCCCGGCGGTGATTAAGAAGGCGGAAATGAAAACGGGCGCTTTCGTTCGGAACAAGGAGTGGGATGAGGGCGGCTGACCATAGCGGCTGATAAAAATTAAATAACCATGATGCCACGAAGAGCGCTGCAACGATCGGCCGATGGGGCCGTCCGCTATTTTATAGAAAATCGTCGCACCGTATTTGGGTACCAGCGTTTTGGCCGCGAAAAAGGCAACTACGGCACTGATCAAACCCAACAGCAAACGGCCCATCATGTTTGATTCGTAGAAAAAGGTGAAGGGAATGAGCGGCGCGTGATACAGCCCAGCCCACAATCGACGGTACGAGGCGCCGTGCGTTAAGATCCAGTAGCCAATCTGGTTTGCCCATTCAGTGGTGAAATCACGGGCTACAAAGGCCACGATGAACGACACAGCAATGCCAATGAGGTTTCCGCGAACCAGGGCAATGACCAAGAATCCGGCAACGGTTTGAAGATTCAACCCAAATTGCCATCCGAGCCAGGTGCCGAAGGCCAATCCCAAAGCCCAGTCGCGCGGCGTCACCTCTTTTTCCACTACCGAGAGCAGGCGAAACGTAAGTCGTTTTAAGGTCATCGTTTTTTCGCTGAAAAGAAGGGGGAAGGGGACTTATTCAGTTTAAGCCACTAGCGAGCTAAAAGCGAATCACAAGCGCGAGTTGTGATTCAGCGAGTCGTGACGTCGTTCCCGCTTCGCGAAATCATAGGTTTCCATCGGCAACCATTCTCATCAAACGGCACACACAAGGGACTCTAAAGTGAACATTGGCACGGAGAGTAGAAGAAAACTGGGCGCACTTTTAGCGTTGTTACTTTCGGTTGCGGGGCCAGCGGCCGAAGTGGCTCACTTTGATTCTGGTTTGATGCGGTCCTACACCGCAACCGATGAGGCGGAACGCTTGCAGTCTCGCCCTGATTCCGCGCAAACAATAGAGTCGGACTTTCAGGATTTTTTGAAAGTTAATTTTGAACAGGGCCAAGGCGGTATCGAATGGGATCTGGTTAATGAGATACGTGATAAAACCCACCGCCATCGCCTTTACCGGCTGACCTTCGGCGGGCGCCCGGTGATCAATCAATTTGTAAAACTTCATTACAATCACAATGGATTTGTGGAGTTTGCCACCAGCAGCTGGTCGGCGCGATTTTTGGCGCAGCCTTTTTACAGTGATCGCGAAAAGGTAATTGCCCAGTTTCAAAAACAGATTGAAAAACGCTACGGTTCGGTGTTGCCGCGCTTAAAGAGCGAACTTGCCTTTTTGGTTGACGATAAAGACCCGAAGCTGAAACCCGTTTTGCTTCTTGAGTCTTTTGGCGAGCATCCGGCTGCCGCTCAGCGCTGGATTGTAGACGAGGTAAGTGGCAAAACGATCGACGTCCGATCCACGATACGGTTTCATGAGCCTCACCCTTCGATCGACTCCCGGGTCGTGGCCAACTATACTGGGACAAATAATTCCTACGCGGTCGCCCCGCCCTCGGACGGGACAAATACTCCAATCAGTGGCGGCGTGCACTACGATTTAACGGTGGCGACCGCCCTGGGCGCCGACGCGGCAACCCTGCTCACCGGCCCCTATTTTGAGGTGAGGCGTGCAAGAAAGGACACCACTCCGGTCGATGTGAAACTGATCTCTAACTACGTCTCCGGAGTTACGTTTAACGACCCCGCGATTTACAACGGTGACTGCGTCGGTTCACTGACGACCGACTGCCCCCAGCAAGCATTCGACGCGCAAAACGTTCACGTCCACCTTTCGACGTTTAGAAAAAAGATGATCGATTATTTGAATGTCGATTTGGGAATTACCGATTGTGGGGGCACCGCCTGCTTTCCGAGCGATCCGGTTAAAGTCCTTGTCAACGCCCAGCTAGTGAATACCTCCGACGGCCCGATTGAGAGTAACAACGCTGCCTTTATTCCCAACTGCTCGGTTTTTGGTTTAGCAAGCTGTTTGGTATTTTGGAAACCAGCCCCGATCGACGGCACTTCGTGCGGCGGTACGACAAACACCATAGTGTACAATCTGGCACGCGAAGCCAACGTGGTGGTGCATGAGTTTCAACACTACATCACCGACTCAATAACTCATATTGCGTTTGGAGTTTCATTGGCGAAGACGGTGGGCGATGCTTTGCACGAGGGTTTTTCCGATTATTTTGCCGCATCTCACGTGGTCGCCAATAGCGGCGGAAACACTTTTGGCGCAAAAATACTTGGCTATGCCTTTAAAAATTGCCCAAC